>CANGUQ010000021.1 GCA_947456915.1 Betaproteobacteria bacterium | reverse complement strand
GCCCGCGCGTTCGATCTCGAAGTCGTAGTCGCCGCCTGGCGTGCGCTGCACGCTGTAGCCATCGCGGCGAAACGCCGCCTCGAGCAGCGCGGCGAATCCTGCCCACGGCATCGCGCCCACTGCCGCCACGGTACGCGCGATCTGCGCCGCGCCGGGCTTGCCCCACTGACGGCGCGCAGCCATCGCCGCGATCACGACGAAGGGCAGACCGGCCACCACGCCGATCAGGCGAAATGCCGCGGGCAGCAGCGCGAAGGCGAACAGCACCAGCACCGCGGCGATCGCCAGACTGATCCACCACGGCGAGCGCAACAGCAGCGCGAACAGCGTACGGTCGGACAGCTTCAACGCGGCGACACTCCTGCAAGGCGACGAGCGGCGAGGACTCTACCCGAACCCGCAGCCGCTTTCCCGGCGGCTGCGGCGTGGCCGGTGCCCGCGCAGACCGCACGCGCACTCGCCCGCGCGCCGGCCGCACGCACCGGGCGCCCCGCCCGCCGGCAACATGGCGGTAACATCCGGTCGCTAGCCTCCCGCGCATCGCGACGGCGCAGGCTGCCCGATCCGACGGCAACGGCTCGCCCGAGTCCGCCGCCCGGACGGCAACGACGAGCGCGCCCACGCGCCACCCCGATCCCGGATCACCGCTGGACCTCTGGAGGATACTCATGCAACGACGTCGCTTCGTCCAATCGGCCGCCGCACTCGGCGCCGGCACGCTCGCCCTGCCCGCCGCGTTCGCCCAGCAGCAGCGGGCGATCTGCTACAACTGCCCGCCGGAGTGGGCCGACTGGGGCGGCATGCTGCGACTGATCAACCAGCGCATCAACGTCGCGGTGCCGCCGGACAACAAGAACTCGGGCCAGGCGATGGCGGCGCTGATCGCCGAGCGGGCAAACCCGGTGGCCGACGTCGTCTATCTGGGCGGGCAGTTCGGTCCGCAGGCGCGCGAGGCCGGTGTGGTCGCCCCGTTCATGCCGCAGCGGTTCAAGGAGATCCCGGACAGCCTGCGCGACAAGGATGGTTTCTGGTTCACCATCCACTCGGGCACGCTCGGGCTGTTCGTCAATACGGCGGCGCTGCGCGGCCGGCCAGTGCCGAAGACGTGGAAGGACCTGCTCAACCCGCAGTACCGCGGCATGGTGGGCTACCTCAATCCGGCGAGTGCGGCGGTCGGGCAGGTCGGCGTGGTCGCGGTCAATCTGGCCCTGGGCGGCAGCTACGAGAACTTCGATCCGGCCATCGCGTTCTTCAAGGCGCTGCAGGCGAACCAGCCGATCGTGCCGACGCAGACCGCGTACGCGCGCGTGCTCTCCGGCGAGATCCCGATCCTGTTCGACTACGACTTCAATGCCTACCGCGGCCAGTACTCGGACAAGGCGCCGGTGCAGTTCGTGATCCCGGGCGAGGGCACGCAGGCACTGCCGTACGTCATGGGGCTGGTGGCGAGGGGACCCAATCCCGAAAACGGTCGCCGCATCCTCGACTTCGTGCTGTCCGACGAGGGGCAGCGTCACTGGGCAAACGCCTACCTGCGCCCGGTGTTCCCGCAGGCGATGAGCGCGGAGGTGCGTTCGCGCTTCCTGCCCGACGCCGAGTACAGGCGATCGACGCCGCTCGACGTGTTCCGTCTCGCCGCGGCGACCAAGGTGATCGCCGAGCGTTACCAGAGGGAAGTGGGTTGACGCGCGGAGCGGCGCACTGATGGGCGGACGCGATCGCACGCTGCTGATCGCGCTGATCGCGCCCGCCGCGATCGTGTTCGCCGCGTTCTTCCTGCTGCCGCTCGCCCGGCTGTTCGTGATCGGCGGCACCGGCCCCGCGGGCTGGAGTGCGTATCTGGCGGTGGTCACCGATGCGCGCTACTTCCGCAGCCTGGCGTCGACAGTCCTGCTCGCTGCTGCGGTGACCGCTGCCACCCTGGTGATCTCCGGCATCGCCGGCGTGTTTCTCGAGCGCAACCGCTTTCGCGGGCGAGCGGTGGTCACCGCAATGCTCACGCTGCCGCTGGCCTTTCCCGGCGTGGTGATCGGCTTCATGGTGATCATGCTCGCTGGACGCCAGGGTCTGATCCCCGAGATCACCGACGCGCTGATCGGCGAGCGGCTGGTGTTCGCCTACTCGATGGCCGGACTGTTCATGGGCTACGTCTACTTCTCGATCCCGCGCACCATCCTCACGGTAATGGCCTCGGCCGAGAAACTCGATCCGCGCATCGAGGAGGCAGCCCGCTCGCTCGGAGCTGGTCCGTGGCGGGTGGTCACGGACGTGATCGTGCCCGGACTGAAGCCCGCCTTCATCTCCGCCGGTGCGATCTGCTTCGCCACCGCGATGGGCGCATTCGGCACTGCATTCACCCTGGCCACGAAGATCAACGTGCTGCCGATGGTGATCTACACCGAGTTCACGCTGCAGGCGAACGTGGCGATGGCCGCCGCGCTCTCGTTCGTGCTCGGCGCGATCACCTGGGCCGTGCTCGCGCTCGCGCGCAGCTTCGCCGGCAGCTCGGTGGCGGCGGCAGGATGAGTTCCGGCGCAGCCCGCCACAGCGCGCGACCGGCGGCGAGGGCGTGCCGGTGAGCCGTCCTCGCCGCAACGGCTGGTTCCACGTGCAGCTCGCCTTCACGCTGCTGGTGTGCGCATTCCTGATCGTTCCGGTGGGAATGTCGATGCTCGCCGGAGTGACCACGAACTACTTCATCGGCATCCGGAGCGGAGTGACGCTCGAGTGGGTGATCAAGGTGTGGACCGACTACCGGCACACGATCTTCCTGTCGATCAGGATCGCGCTCGCCTGCCTCGTCTGCACGCTGCTGATCGGGGTGCCGGCGGCCTACGTGCTCGCCCGCGTACAGAACGCCTTCACCCGCGCGATCGAGGAACTGCTGGTGATGCCGATCGCCGTGCCGGGGCTCGCCACGGCGCTCGCGCTGATCGTCACCTACGGCACCTTCGGCGACTTTCGCCGCAGCTGGCTGTTCATACTCGTCGGGCACGTGCTGTTCACGCTGCCGTTCATGGTGCGCTCGGTGCTCGCCGTGCTGTCCTCGATCGACCTGAAGACGCTGGAGGAAGGCGCCCGCAGCCTCGGCGCCTCGTTCAGCCAGCGGTTCTTCGGCATCGTGCTGCCCAACTGCCGCTCGGGTATCGTCGCCGGATCGCTGATGGTGGTCACGCTCTCGCTGGGCGAATTCAACATGACGCTGCTGCTGCACACGCCGCTCACGCAGACCCTGCCGGTCGGGCTCGCCGACACCTACGCCTCGCTGCGTCTGGAGATCGGCAGCGCCTACACGCTGATCTTCTTCGTCATCATCATCCCGCTGCTGATCGCGCTGCAGTGGGCGTCCGCGCCGCGCGCCCCCCGCCGCGTCGTGCCCGATGACGATCTGCCGCAGCCGCCGGTGCACGCACCCGCAGGCGGCGCCGGACACCCCGGGGTTGCCGATGTCCGCCGCTGAGGGCGTCCCGATCCGGCTCGAGCGCGCCGGCAAGACCTTCGACGACGGCACGCGCGCGCTCGAGCCCACCGATCTGTCGATCCGGGCCGGCGAGACGCTGGTGTTTCTCGGACCCTCGGGCTGCGGCAAGACGACCACGCTGCGTCTCGTGGCCGGACTCGACCAGCCCGACGCCGGCGGGCGCGTCTGGTTCGGCGACGACGACGTGACCGAGGTTCCGATCGAGCGGCGCAACGTCGGCATGGTGTTCCAGAGCTATGCGCTGTTCCCGAACCTCAGCGTCGAGGAGAACGTCGCCTACGGGCTGAAGGTGCGCCGCGTCGACCCGTCGGAGCGGCGCAGTCGCGTGGCGCAGATGCTGGAGATGATGCACATCACCGAGCTCGCGCACCGGCGCATCGACCAGCTCTCCGGCGGCCAGCGCCAGCGCGTCGCGCTGGCGCGCGCGATTGCGCCGCGACCTCGCGTGCTGCTGCTCGACGAGCCGCTCACCGCACTCGATGCCAAGCTGCGCGAGACGCTGCGGGTGGAGATCGACCGTCTGCTGCGCAGCCTCGCGATCACCACGATCTACGTCACCCACGACCAGACCGAGGCGATGGCGCTGGGCGACCGCATCGCCGTGATGCAGAAGGGCCGCATCGCGCAGATCGGCACCCCGCGCGAGATCTACCAGCAGCCGGCAAGCGCCTTCGTCGCCGGCTTCATCGGCGCGATGAACCGCATCGCCGTGCGGCTGGAGAACGGGTACCTGATCGGCCCGGGAACCCGTATCGCCTGGAATGGCGCGCCCCCGTCCGGTGACATGTTGTTCCGGCCCGAGGATGTGAATGTTCACGACGAGGCCGGGCTGGTCCCGTCGCTGCAGGGTCGCGTGGTGTCGGCTTTCTTTCTCGGCGATCACACGCGCCTGAGCGTCGATCTGGGCGCAGCCGAGCCGATCACCGTGCGTACCGAAGCACGTCGACAGTTCGCTGCCGGCGACGCGGTGAGCCTGCACCTGGCACCCGAGCGTATCCTCTGGTCTGCAAGCTGAGTCGTCTGCTTCCTCGTCGCGCCGTTGCCCGGACTTCACGGGTATGCTTTCCGGGGACGGGAGGACCTCGTACGGATCATGCTCATCTGCCAGATCAGTGACACGCACATCAAGGCGCAGCGCAGGCTCGCCTACGGCCGCGTCGATACGGCGAGCGCACTCGAACGCTGTGTCGCCGCGCTGCAAGTGCTGGACCCGCAACCCGACGTGATCGTCGCCACCGGCGACCTGGTCGATTTCGGCAAGCCCGACGAGTACGCGTTGCTGGCAGAACTGCTCGCTCCGCTGCGACCACCGCTGTATCTGATTCCCGGCAATCACGACGAGCGCGCGGCGCTGCGCGCCGCCTTTCCGGCGCACGACTACCTGCGGCAATGGGCCCCGTTCGTGCAGTACGCGATCGAGGACTGGCCGCTGCGTATCGTCGCGCTCGACACGGTGATCCCGATGCAAAGCGGCGGCGAGCTGTGCGCGCAGCGCCTCGACTGGCTCGATCGCACGCTGTCAGAGGCCCCTGACAAGCCGACGGTGGTGATCATGCACCATCCCCCGTTCGTCACCGGCATCGGCTTCATGGACGGTGTGGGCTTCGCCGATCCGGCGCCGCTGGCCGGAGTGATCCGCCGCCATCCGCAGGTCGAGCGGCTGATGTGCGGACATCTGCATCGCTCGATCGTGCAGCGCTTTGCCGGCAGCGTCGCTTCCACCTGCCCGAGCCCCGCGCATCAGGTCGCGCTCGAACTGCGTCCGGGTGGCGGCGACGGCTATCGCCTCGAACCACCGGGCTACCAGCTGCACTGGTGGAGCGGCAGCGCGCTGGTCACCCACACCGCGGTGATCGGGGACTTCCCCGGGCCGTATCCGTTTCGCGAAGGCGGCGCGCTGATCGACTGAAGGCACGCGCCGCCATGCAAGACCCGGCTGTCGCCTCGCCTCAGGCGAACCGATACCGCTCGACCTTCGCCATATCCAGTTCCACACCCAGCCCCGGTCCCTGCGGCAGCGCGATCGATCCGGCCGACAGGTCGAGCCTGCGGGTGACGATGTCGTCGGCAGTCTTCAGCGGACCGACGCACTCCAGACCGTCGAGTACGGCGGTGCTGGTCGACGCCATCATGATCTCGGCCACGGTGTTCACGCCCAGACCGAAGCCGTGGCCGACCACCACACGCAGTCCGGCGGCGTGGGCCGTCTCGAGCATCCGCCGCGCCGGCAGGAACCCACCCTGCTTCATCACCTTCAGCTTGACGATATCGGCTGCGTTCGCGCGGATGATCGCGATCAGGCTCGCGTGATCGAGCACCGATTCATCGGCCATGATCGGCACACCGCCGGCCTCGCGGCGCACCAATGCCATGCCGGCCAGGTCATCAGCGGGAACCGGTTGCTCGAACAGCTGCAGCGCGGCCCCCTCCAGCGAGCGCGCAAGCTGAATCGAGGTCTGCGCGTCGTAGCCGGCATTGGCGTCGATGCGCAGGTTCATCGCCGGGCCGACGGCCTCGCGCACTGCACGCACGCGATCACGGTCGGCATCGATGCCGCCGCCGACCTTGATCTTCGCCGAGCGAAAACCGCGATCGAACCACACCCTGGCCTCGCGCGCTGCCTCATCGGGCGAAAGCATGCCGATCCAGGCGTTGAAACTCACCGTATCGCGCACCGCGCCGCCGAGCCAGGTGTGCACCGCGACGCCGGCCGCGCGCGCGATCAGATCGGTGCACGCCATCTCGATCGCCGCCCTGGCATCGAGAAATCCCGGCTGCACTGCAGCCATGCGAGCAAGCAGACGATGAATGTTGGACGCATCGGTACCGAGCACCGCCGCGGTCAACCTGTCGCGAATCACCTTCAGCGAATCGTCGACGGTCTCCTCGGAATAACCGGGCGACGGGTCGATGTTGCCCAGGCCGACCGCGCCGTTGGCCGCGGTCAGCCGCACGATCACGCTCTTCTGCACCTTCTTCGTGGTGTAGGCGTTCCTGAATCCCTCGCCGATCAGCGGCACCGCCACACCGAAGGTCTCCACCCGCTCGATCAAGAAGCCGCCGCGCTCGCTCATCCCCTCCTCCGTCAGCCTGTTCCCGGGTCGCCTCAGGCGAGCGCCGCGTCCCGCCCCGCCGGCAGGAACGGCGCACCCTTGATCTGCGTGCGATGCATCCGGCGCCGGCTCGCCGGGTCGAACGCGTCGCGCCGGTGCAGCGTGCACCGGTTGTCCCACAGGATCAGGTCGCCCACCTGCCACTGCTGGCGGAAGGTGAACTGCGGCTGGCTCGCGTACGCCCAGACTTCGTCGAGCAGCGCCTCGCTGTCGGCCAGTTCCATGCCGAGGATGTAGCTGTTGCGCCGGCGCCCGAGCAGCAGCGTGGGCCGGCCGGTCTCGGGATGCCTGACCACCAGTGGGTGACGCGCGCCCGGTGCGAGCCGCGGATCGGTCACCGGCTGCATCCCCTTGCGCAGCATGCCCGCGCTGTTGAGCGAGGCATCGTGGATCGCGCTGCGGCCATGGATGCGGGCACGCAGGCTCTGCGGCATCTGCTCCCAGGCCATGTACAGATTCGACCAGAACGTGTCCCCGCCCTGCGCGGGTACTTCCAGCGCGTGCAGCATCGAGGCCATCGGCGGCGCATCGATGTAGGTCATGTCCTGATGCCAGATCGCCTCGCCATCGCCGAGGTTGCCCAGCGGCCGCTCACCGTCCTTGATGTTGGAGATCACGTTGATCTCCGGATACTCGGTGTTGAACGGCATGCCGTAGGGATTCGGCCCGGGCGGATCGAGTTCGCCCAGTTGCCGGGACAAGGCGAGCAATTGCGGATCGCTCAGCATCTGTCCGCGAAAGCGCAGCACCAGATGCTCGAGCCACACGGCGCGCAGCCGCGCCAGCGTGGCTCCCGGCAGCGGTCGGCTCAGATCGAGCCCGGTGATCTCGGCACCCAGCGCCGGGGCGAGCTTGCGTACCTGGAACTCGTTCATCGCGGTGTACCTGTTCAGAGGGAATCGGAGCGACGCGATCGTACTGGCTTTGCTAGATAAGTGAAATAATCAGATAAACAGAAGTTCCGAACTGCTTTTCTTATCCTTTGCACCGCTTGCAGCCTCGACCACGATGCCCGCACCGATCTCACCCATCTGCCAGCTCTCGCCCCGCCAGTTGCGCCTGATCGAGGCAATCGCCGAACACGGCTCGGTCCATCGTGCAGCGCGCGTGCTTGGCGTGAGTCAGCCGGCCGCCTCTATGCTGCTGCGCGCCGCCGAATCGCAGCTCGGACACGCGCTGTTCTTGCGCACGCAGGCCGGCGCTCAGCCGACCGAATTCGGCGCGCAGTTCCTGCAGCGCCTGCGCATCGCCGTGCGTGAACTCGAAGCCGTCGATGCGGCGGCCGCCGGCGCAGGTCGACCGCTGCTGCGGCTGGGTGCGATCCCGCGCGCGATGCAGGCGATCCTCGCCAGAGCTCTGTCCGTGCTGCTGACGGCCGAGCCGACGCTGCGCGTGAGCGTCGACGAGGCGCCCGCGCGCGAGCTGCTCGACGCGTTGCGCGGTGGCACGCTCGACGCGGTGATCGGTCGCAGTCTGAACGGCGCCGTGGTGGGCGCCGACTCCAGCAGCCCGCATGCACTCGCCTTCGAGCGCCTGTTCGATGAGCGCACGGTGATCGTCGAGGCCGCGCACGGCAATAGTCCTGGCCGCACTGCGCTCGCCGCGCTCGCGCAGCGCGACTGGATCCTGCCCCCGCGCGGCAGCTTCGCGCGCGACCTGCTCGATTCCTCGTTCGTCGCCGCCGGCCTGCAGCCGCCGCTGCCGCGTGTGGAGTCGGCGATCTACGCCTCCAGTCTGGAGCTGGCCGCGGCCACGCGCATGCTGACGCTCGCCCCCGACACAGCGCTGGCTGCAATGCCGCGCACCGGTCGCGTGCGTGCGATCGACCTGCGCCCGCAACTGCCGCGCAGTCCGGTCTATCTGGTCACGCGCCACAACTCGGCCGGACTGACGGCGATTGATGCACTGCGCAAAGCGCTGGCGGCCGTCCGCCGATCCTGAATCCGGAGCGCGAGGCTGGACCGCGAGGCCGGACCGCGAATCCCCGGCTGCCGGAGCCGTATCCGCGCGCCAGCACTGGCCGCGAATCACGCGAGTCGATATGCTGATCGCGGCGACGGTTCCGGTCACAGGTCGCGACAGGCGCACCTCAGCAAGCGCTCGACAACAGGTTAACAGGCCGACAAGCCACAACCCGAGGAGGCAGCATGAGCGACACCCCAGCGCGAGCTTTGCCGTGTCGAGTGCTTGTTTTCGCGCTCGCGGCGCTTGCCCTCAGCACAGCGAACGTCCACACCGCACACGCACAACCGGCCTTTCCCTCACGCCCGATCACGCTGATCGTACCGTGGACCGCCGGCGGCGGCACCGACATCGCGCTGCGCGCGCTGGCCACTGCGACATCGAAGCACCTGAACCAGACGATCGTCGTCGAGAACCGGCCCGGCGCCGGCGGCACGCTGGGCGCGGCAGCACTCGCCAACGCGAGGCCCGACGGCTACACGCTTTCGCAGATGCCGATCAGCGTATTCCGCATCCCGTTCATGCAGAAGGTCGCGTGGGACCCTGCGAACGACTTCACCTGGATCGCGATGATCAGCGGCTACACCTTCGGTGTGGTCGTGCGTGCGGACTCGCCATTCAAGACCTTCCGCGATCTGATCACCTTTGCCCGCGCCAACCCCGGCAAGCTCACCTATGCCACACCGGGCACCGGCACCAGCCTGCACATCACGATGGAGGACATCGCCAACCGCGAGAACGTGCAGTTCACGCATGTGCCGTTCAAGGGCCAGGCCGATGCGTCGACCGCACTGCTCGGCGGTCATGTGATGGCGCAGGCCGATGCCACCGGCTGGGCGGAACTGGTCGAGGCAGGCAAGCTGCGCCTGCTGGTGACCTGGGGTGCGGAGCGCACGAAGCGCTGGCCGAACGTGCCGACCCTGAAGGAAGCGGGCTTCGACATCGTCACCAACTCCCCCTACGGCATCGCCGGGCCGCGCGGCATGGATCCGAAGATCGTGCGCATCCTGCAGGATGCGATGCGCCGCGCGCTGGACGATCCGGAGTACGTGAAGACGATCACCCGGTTCGATCAGGAGAACTTCTTCCTGTCGAGCGAGGAGTACGCGGCCTACGCGAAGCGCACGCTGGCCGCCGAGCGTCTGTTCCTCGATCGGCTCGGACTGTCGCTGAAATGACGTCATCGCGTGCAGCGGCTTCGCGCAGCCGCTGCTTCGCCCCGTTGTCGCCCGGCGAATGGATGTTGCGCCGCACTCTTGCGCACTTGATGTGCATCAACACCTGACCGCACCGCATGGTGTCTGCTCAGGTTTTCGCGCAGTGCCCATCGAGGAGAGTGCCAATGAGCGTACAACGTTACGAAGACCTGCCCGAGGACGACATCCGCAACACCGCGCACCATCCCAGCGGCTGGCTGCTGCCCGGGCTGCCGATGATGATGGCGGCGGCCACGCTGGCGATGTGGGTGCTGATCTTCGAGGTGTTCTTCTAGGACTACCCACATACGCTGGCGGCTCGTCGCCGAGTTGCTAGCGCGTCATCCGCCAGCGTCGCCACCAGCGCTGCCAAGCCGACGGGGAATACTGCTCGGCAAGCCTTGACCCCAGCACCCTGCGCACGCGGCGCAGCATGGCGTTGCCGTCCGCCTTGGTGCGCAGCGCTGCAAACGCAGGAACCGCCGACACGCTGTCTCCGGCGGCGGCTGCGCTGCGGTACGCGCTGAGCAGGCCGACCAGGTCGGCGTAGTACTCGCGCAGGGCACGCTCGGGCAGTGCCTGCAGAGAACGCGCCAGCGCAGGCAGATCGTCGGCCAGCGCCAGATCCAGGGCGAACCAGACCTGCGCCTCCGGGTTGTCCGGCTCCAGTTGCAGCGATCGCTCGGACACTTCGTGCGCCTGTGCGTCATCGCCGATGTGACGCAAAGCCACGGCCACGTTATCCAGCGCCCATGACGGCAGATCGCCGCGTGCCCGCCAGTCATGCGCCCACCGCGACACCTGCAGGTGATCGCGCACCTGCAGGTAGGCGTAGGTCACCGAGCCCCAGCAGTCGGGATCCGCCCGCAGCACGTCGTCGAATTCGCCGACGAAGCGGGTCAGCAACCGATGCTCACCGAGACGCGCCGCGAACTCCATGAACGCGTGCTTGAACGCATGTCCGGGGTCTTCGCGCGCTACCCGCGCGCACTTTCGATAGAAACTGCCAAACCAGCGATGTTCATGGGCGTTGCGCAGCCAGTGGTCGATGGCCGGGCGCTGGCAGGGGCCAGCCTTGATCGCCGCTTCCACCGCTGGAAGCACCGCGCTCGACCAGCGCGCCTCATTGAACGCGCGCAGCGCAGTCGTGAACGACCAGTCGCCCTGGTCATTGAGCGCGAGCATCTGCCCGAGCGCGGCCAGCGCTTCGTCGCGCCGCCCGAGTGCAGCGGCAACGCGCACCGCGCGCGCGTACAAGCAGGCCGATCGATGCGAGCCGATGGTCGAGGTTACCAACGCCTGCGCGGCCTCCACCTCCTTTGCATCCCACAACAGATCGAACAGGCGGTTGGTGGTGAACTCGTAGCTCGGATCGAGCACCCGTGCACGCTCGAAACTGGGTCGGGCCTCGGCACGATCCCCGTTCTGCAGCAGCGCATCGCCTAGCCACGCATGCGCGATCGCGCTGTTCGGTTCCAGCCGCACCATCTGCCGCGCGGCCTGCACGTAACCCTTGACGTCGGCATCCGCGTCGGTCCACTCGGCCGTGGTGCGCCACAGCTCGAACTGATTCGGATCGGCCTGCGTCAACTCGCGAAGCAGCGCGTTCGCAGCCGCCTTGTCGCCGCGCAGCCGAGTCAGCCGCGCTGCATATACGCGCAGACTGGGCTGATGCGCGACCGCATCGGGCAGCGCGGTCACCGCAACGTCCGCATCCGAATACCGTCCGACGGACATCAGCGTGGACAGTTGCGCCTCGTACGCGGCGACGTTGGCCGGCTCCAGTTCGATCGCCCGGCGCGCCGCGTTCAGACTCTCTTCGCTGCCGGGCGCGTAGCGGGCCAGCGCCAGCCAGCAGCCAGCATCGCCCGGGCGACGTTCACACAACATCCGCGCCGTATTGACGACAAGCTGTGGGTCCGCACCATCGCGCGCAAGATCGCGCAGGAAGCTCCACGCCCAGCCGATGCGCGGATCGCGCTCGAGCGCACGCAGTGTCTCGCTTCTCGCAGCACAGGCCTGACCCATGCGCGACAACACCAAACCGCGCAGCGCACGCAGATCGGCAGCGTCCGGATCGCGAAACAGCGCAGGGTCGATCACGGCCAGCGCGCGTTCGAACTCGCGTCCCTCATCGAGCACGGTGTCGACGTAGCTGCGCACCGCCGGGATGTACACGGCGTTCATGTCCAGCGCCGCGCGCAGGCAACGGCGCGCGCCCTCCCGATCACCCAGCAACTGGCAGGCGCGCCCCTGCTCGAAACGGATGCGCGGCAGCAGCGGGAAACGCTCGGTCGCATCTGCCGCGACCTTCGCCGCCTCGTCGCTGCGCCCCATGTCGTTGAGCTGTGCAGCCACCGCCACCCATGCGTGCCACAGGTCGGGCCGCGTCGCCAGACCCTCGTTCAACAGCGCCAGCAGTTCGTCGGCCGGCAGCGTGGTACGCCCGATGCGCTGAAAGGCGAGCAAGCCATCGCCGAACGTGACCTGACGCACCAGCTCGTCCTTGATGAAGGCCAGCGCCGCGCACCGCTGCGCAAGGTCCGGCGCCAGTTCGACCAGAGTCGACAGTGCGTAGTCGTTGTCGATCGACAGCTCGAGCGCCCGACGCAGGCTCGTGCGCGCATGCGCCAGATCGCCCGCACGCAGGCTCACGAACCCGGCGCTCGAGTGCGACATCGACTGCTCGGGTGCGACTGCCAGCGCGCGCTGCGCGAACGCCTGCGCGTCCGGATGGCGATTCTGCCTTGAAAGATTGATCGCCAGTTCCCGCAGGGTCCAGGCATTCAGTCCGTTGATCTGAAGCAGGTGTCGCAGCACATGCTCGGCCTCGGACAACGGTTCGTCGACCAGCCAGCCCAGCAGCGCCTCATGCAGCGCCCAGTGATGATCGAATCGCGCGCACACTTCGCGCAGGTAGGCGATCGCAGCCGAGCGCCCCTGCAACTGATCCAGGAGCGACGCGATCGTGCGGTGCAACTGCACGTTCAGCGGCTCCATCGCTGCCGCCTGGCGCGCAAGCGCCAGTGCACGAGCACGATCGCCCTCCTCGCGCGCGAGATGCGCATCGAGCCTGAGCCACTGCGCCTCGCGCCGCGGCCCCGAAGCTTCGCGGATCAGCGCTCGCGCGGCGTCGATACGCCCATAGCGCAGGAACGTCTCGGCGCGAAACGCCGCCAGATCCGCATCGGCGGGACGCTGCGTCGAAGCCGTATCGAGCGCCGCGAACGCCTCATCGGTCAGCCCCAGCGCTTCGAGCTGCAGGAACAACGTGATTGACGGGTACGCCGAACCGAACACCAGCCGCTGCGCGCGCTCGCGCAGGTGCGTCAGCGCGCGGTCGGTCTCGCGCTGCCAGCGCGCGGCGCGGAAATAGGTCGCGGCATACTCTTCATTGGTGTCCTGAAGGCAGCTCGCCGCGCGATAGTGCTCGAGCGCGTCGTCGCGCTCACCTCGCGCCCACAGGATGTCGCCGGCCACTGACCAGCCCGCGGCGTGCTGGGGATGTCGGTTGAGCCCGCGCGCAGCGAGTCGAATCGCCTCGCCCAGCGCTCGCCCATCGACACTGAGCATCTGCGCGTAGCGCGTGACGATCACCGGATCCGGGCGCGGCGTGGTCGCCGCCGGTTCGAGCAACGCCAGCTGTTGTTCGCGCGTGCCGAGTACCGACAGCGCGGCCAGGCGCGACAGCAACAGGTTCGGATCGTCGGGAAACTGCTCGAGCAGCCGGTCGATCGCCGCCAGCCCGGCAGATTCATCGCCGTCGTACATGGCGACCGCGCGTATCGCCTGCAACGTGAGTCGGTGGGTCGGCGCGGCGTCGATCAGCCCTTGCACCGCACCTTGTGCAGCGCTGCGCTGGTGTGTCTCCAGCGCGCCCATCACCTCATGGTAGCGATCCCACAACGACTCCTCCGGTAGCCTCACCCCGCTGATGCGTGCGGCGTACTCCGGCGGCACCAGCACCATGCCGCGCGGCCCGGACGCGCGGTGCGTGTCGAACAGCGCATCGGCGTCGAACTCGCCGCAGGTGCGCTGGAACGGATCCCGGATGAGCAGGCTGCGCCGTGTCGCGTCGTATCCGACGACAGCCTGCAGGTGCGCACTCGAGGTCGCAACGGTGACCAGCGTGAACGGCACACCGGCATCGAGCAGCGCGCAGGCACTGTCCCAATCGACGGTAAACTCGCGGGCAACAAAGCCCTGGCGTACCGCCCAACTGCGCTCGTTGTAGGCCGGTGTGCCGTCGTAACAGATGGTCTCGGCGATCTCCAGGTGAGCGGCGGGCCGTTGCCAGAAGTTCGACAGCGCTGTCAACGTCGCCGGCGCGCAGGTCACCCAGTGCTGACGCACGAAACCCACCGGCAGCAACACTCGTTGCGCCGGGCTCTGCTGCGTTTGCAGGCGATCGGCCAGCGCGGTGTAGAACGGCTGTTCGGCCGCGCGCGCCAGCTCGATCGCGCGCGCACGATCTCCGCGATGCAGCGCCAGATCGGCGCGGCGTGCGCTCAGCCACTGGCGTTCTTCACGCTCGGCACGCGGCGAGCACTGCTCGTAGCGATCGAGCGAGACCGCAGCCTCGTCGTACAGCTCGCGATCGACCTGCAGCGCATGCAACTGGGCGGCGAGCGCGGCGCTTTGCAACGTCGCGGTCGCTTCGCTCAGCATCGCGAACGCGTCATCGTCCTGACCGATCAATGTGAGCTGATGCGAGCAGGCCTGGATTGCCGGCCGATAGCCCGGCTGCAGACGTAGCGCTTCGCGCGAGTGTGCGAGCGCCTCGGTGTAGCGATCGGCCATCTCCAGCACGTAGCTGCGCTCGACCCGGGCCCACGCGTTACCCGGGTCAGTGGCAAGAGCGGCGTCGTACGCCGCCTGCGCAGCCTCGAAATCGCGTCGCAGTCCGGCGAGATAGCCCAGCAGCGACCACCACTCGGCGCGCGCTGGCGCGGGCGCTGACGCCGCCATCTGTGTACGCCGCATCTGCATCCACGCACGATAGGCGCCGCGGCGATAGCCGAGCACACGCAGGCCGGCCAGCTGCGCATCCGGTTGCGTCGGCACTGTCCGCCACAACCTGAGCATCCCCGAGTCGGCGGCGCGCGCGGCGCCCAGGTGCGAGAGCACTCGCAACGCGACGACCTGCAGCCGGACCCTCGCGTCATTTAACGCAAGGTCAAGGTGTGGCAACAGGTCGAGGTAGCGTCCAGAGTCGCTGCGCGCTTCGAACCAGCCTGTGAACTGCTCGCTCGCGTACTCCGGTGTGACCATCGCACCGTCCATCTGACACTTCTTGCCTGCCCGGCCGGCGATCTGCGGCTGCCTGCAAGGTGAGCCGCGCAGACCCTCGCGTTCGCCGGACTCGCTGTGCCGCTAGACCTCTTCCTCGCTCACCGCCCCGGACCACGGCGACAGCACGTCGGTCGCACCGAAGTAGTTGCCGGTGACCGGGTCCTTGAGCACCGCGCTGGGGCAGGCGAAATTGGTCGGATAGACCACCAGTTCAGTGAGCTTGACCGGGAAGCGCGCGGCGAGCGCCTTGCGCACCCCCGCCGGCAGGCGTGGATCGACGCCGACGAAGTCGCCCCCGCTCGCGTCGATGCGCGGCTGGTGGAACGCCTTGTCGAGGTCGAGCCCGTGGTCGACCATCATCGACGACAGCTGCATCACTGCCGGCATGATCTTGCGGCCGCCGGAGGCGCCAATGGCAAACCACGGCTTGCCGTTCCTGCGCGCGATCACCGGGCACATGTTGGTCAGCGCGCGCTTGCCCGGGCCGAGCGAGTTCGGCAGGCCCGGGCGCGGATCGAACCAGTTGATACCGTTGTTCATCAGCACGCCGGTCTCGGGCAGCACGACGCGGCTGCCGAACACCGACAGCAACGTCTGCGTCAGCGCCACCATGTTGCCGTCGCGGTCGATCACGTTCAGGTGCGTCGTGCATGAGGGTGAACGCGCTTCGGCCGCCTCGATCGGCGTGACGTCGACAGTGCCTTCACCCATCGTCGCCAGCCGGTCGCTGTAGGCCGCACGCAGTGCCTGCGCCCAGGCGACGAAGCTGTCGGCGGTCGGCGGGCCCTTGATGAACTTGTGGTCGACCAGATCGTGGAGCACGCGCGCCATCGACGGGCCGGCGGTCAGGCCGGGCGCGAGCGCAAGCCGCGCTCCGCGATAGTCGATCTCCAGCGGCTCGAGGAAGCGGGTACGGAATCCGGCGAGATCATCGGCGCTGAGGATGCCGCCCATGCGCCGGGTGTCGGCGACGATCGAGCGCGCAATCTCGCCCTCGTAGAAGTCACGATGGCCATTGCTCGCGAGCGTGCGCATCGTCTGCGCGAGTCCGGTGAGCTTCAACCGCGCCAGTTCGGCGCCCGCTGCCGTGACCGGCGGCAGTCCGTCGGGCAGCCACACCCTGCGCGTGGATTCGTAACGTGTCAGATCGCGCGCAGCCGTAGCGATCTTGAGCGTCAGATACCAGTCGACCGCGATGCCCTGCTCCGCCAGTTCGATCGCCGGTGCGAGCACGCTTGCCAGGTCGCGGGTACCGAAGCGCGCGAGCGCGGTACCCAGTCCGTCCACATGGCCCGGGATCGCGAACGACCATGGGCCGTGGACGTTGCGGTCGTCCTTTACCGCCGGCCACGTGAACAGATCGGTCGTCGTGCCGCCGGTGAGCGGATAGTCGGCGAGGTCGACAGCGCCCGGCGACTTCGGCCCGAAGTCGAGCACGTACACGCGGTCCTCGGCCGCGACGTACACCAGCATGAAGCCGATGCCGCCCAGACCGCTGTTCCACGGCTCGCAGGCGGCAAGCGCGAAACCGGTGGCGACGGCCGCATCGACGGCATTTCCGCCACCGGCGAGAATGCGCGCCCCCGCCTGCGCCGCGATCCGGTTCTGCGCGGCGACGATACCGCCACGCGAGCGCGCCAGCGGCTTCCTGACCACCCAGTTCTGCACCAGATGCGCGTTACCAGGCGGATTCGAGGCCATTGCAGTACCAATCCGAAGCAGGCAGATCGAGGGCGTTCATCACTGCTCCGATGATACCCGACACGCAGTTCGATCAAGACCGATGGCACTGCATCGGCCGTTCGGGCGGCAGTCTCCCACGATGCCCAGCGCGGGCGGGCCGCGGGTGGGTCGCGGGTGGACCACGCGCAAACCAGGAGCAGACCACGAGCGGACCACGCGAAGCGGCCAGCGAAAGGGCCCGACGAAAAGGGGCCCGACAAAAAAGGGGCCAGGCCCCTTTTCGCACGCCTCGTTTCGCAATTCCGACCAAAAAAGGGGCCTGGCCCCTTCTTGCTTGGCCCCTTCTTGCCGGTCCGAGCGGGGCACCGTTCAGGTGATGCCATTGGCGTTATGCGGTCTCGTCGCTACCGGTCGAGTGCGACCGTTCGTGCGCTACCGTTCCGATGACGGGATTCGCATCGCGCACGGCGCGTGGTGCAGGGTGCTCGATGCGGGCGGCGCGGGCGG
>CANGUQ010000020.1 GCA_947456915.1 Betaproteobacteria bacterium | reverse complement strand
TGGGCGAGGCGCCGCTGCTGCGGCAGGCCACGTTCTCGATCTGGGACAGCGTCGCCGACATGGATCGCTACGCGCGCACCGGCGCGCACCTCGAGGCGATCCGCGCCGCACGCGAGGGAGACTTCTTCTCCGAATCGATGTTCGTGCGTTTCGTCGTCGATGCGCTGCACGGCACCTGGAAGGGCCGCAGCCATGGCTGACGGAGGTGCCGCAGTGCGCTCGCCGCTCGCGGAACACCGGGTGGTGGTGGTCGGAGCCGGGGTCGGCGGGCTGGTGGCCGCGCTCCAGCTTGCCTGCCGCGGGCTCGCGGTCACGCTGGTCGAGCAGGCAGCGACCCCGGGCGGCAAGATGCGGCGGATCGACGTCGGCGGCGCGGCGATCGACTCCGGCCCGACCGTGTTCACGATGCGCTGGGTGTTCGAGCAGATCTTCGACGCAGCCGGTGCCACGCTCGGTGATCGTCTGCGGCTCACGCCGCTCGACGTGCTCGCCCGCCACGCCTGGGGCCGCGGTGGCACCCTTGATCTGTTCGCCGAGCGCGAGCGCTCGATCGCGGCGATCGAGGCGTTCGCCGGCGGCGACGAGGCGCAGCGCTTCGCGCGCTTCTGCGCGCAGGCGAAGTCGCTGTACCGGACGCTGGAGCTGCCCTACATCCGCTCGTCGCGACCGAATCTGCTGCAGATGGCGCAGTCGCTCGGCGCGCGGGGCCTGGCCGAGCTGTCGCGCCTGGGCCCGGGCGCAACGCTCTGGTCGGCGCTGGCGCGCCAGTTCCGCGACCCGCGGCTGCAGCAGCTGTTCGCGCGCTACGCCACCTACTGCGGATCGAGTCCGCTCGCCGCGCCAGCGACGCTGATGCTGATCGCGCAGGTCGAGCTCGATGGCGTGTGGACGGCCGAAGGCGGCATGCACGGTGTGGCGCGCGCGCTCGCGCAGCTCGCGCAGGAGCGCGGCGTACACGTTCGCTACGGCGCTCCGGTCGCGGCGATCACCGTGGCCCACGGCCGCGCGAACGGCGTCGAACTGGCGAGCGGCGAGCGCATCGCCGCCGACTCGATCGTGTTCAACGGCGACGTCAACGCGCTGGCGAGCGGCCGGCTAGGCGACGCGGTCCGAACCGCGGTCGCGGCCGTACCCGCGGCCGAGCGCTCGCTGTCGGCGATGACCTGGTCGATGCACGCGCGCACGCAGGGGTTCGCGCTGCACAACCACAACGTGTTCTTCGACGACGACTACGCGTCGGAATTCAACGACATCTTCTGCGCGCGCCGGTTGCCGCAGCAGGCCACCGTCTACCTCTGCGCGCAGGACCGCACCGGCGCCAGGACGGTCGCCGACGCACCCATCGACGGGCGAGAGCGCCTGCTCGCGCTGGTGAACGCACCGGCCAACGGCGACCAGACCACTTTCTCTACTGCGGAGATCGACGCATGCGAGCAACGGATGCAGCGCCTGCTGGCGCGCTGCGGCTTGTCGGTGCAGATCGAACCGGCCCATACGGTGAGCACCACCCCGAGCGCGTTCGAGCAGCTGTTTCCGGCGACCGGGGGCGCGCTGTACGGCCGGGCGACCCACGGCTGGATGGCGCTGTTCCGGCGCGAGTCGGCGGCAAGCCGCCTCCCGGGGCTGTATCTGGCGGGAGGGAGCGTGCACCCGGGGCCGGGCGTGCCGATGGCGGCGATGTCGGGGCAACTGGCGGCCGCGACGCTGCTGGCGCACCTCGATTCGACCAGCCGGTCACGCCGGGTGGTTATCTCTGGTGGTATGTCGACGCCCTCAGCGACGACGGCCGGCACGGCCTGACGCTCATCGCGTTCGTCGGCAGCGTCTTCTCGCCCTACTACCGCAGCGCGCACGCCCGCACCAGCGCCGGCGCGGACCCCGAGGATCACTGCGCGCTCAACGTCGCGCTCTACGGCGCAGGCGGCAAGCGCTGGACGATGACCGAGCGTCGGCGTGGCGCGATCGCGCGCAGCGAACGCGAGTACGTGATCGGTCCCAGTCACCTCGCGTGGGACGGCACCTGCCTCACCATCGACATCGACGAGATCGGCATGCCGCTGCCGCGCCGCGTGCGCGGGCGGGTGCGGGTGTATCCCTCGTCGCTGTCGCCGTTCTCCACCGCGCTCGACGATCACGGGCGTCACCGCTGGGGACCGCTCGCCGCCTGCGCGCGCGTGGAGGCCGAGTTCGATCAGCCCGGGCTGCGCTGGTCCGGTCACGCGTACCTGGATTCCAACGAAGGCGACGAGCCGATCGACCGCGCCTTCGTCGAGTGGGACTGGTCGCGCTCGACGATGGCCGACGGCAGCACGGCGGTGATCTACGACGTGCGCCAGCGCGCAGCGCGCGACCGCGTGCTCGCGCTGCGCTTCGCGCGCGACGGCCGCGTCGAGCCGTTCCTGCCCCCCGAGCGGCAGCGCCTCGCGCGTACCGGCTGGCGTATCGCGCGCACGATGCGCAGCGACGCCGAGGTTTCGCCGCGCGTCACCCACACGCTGGAAGACACACCGTTCTACACGCGCTCGGTAATCAGCTCAGGCCTGCTCGGCGAGCAGGTGGTGTCGATGCACGAGACGCTGAACGTGCCCCGGCTCACGTCGACGATGGTGCAGTGGATGCTGCCGGTGCGGATGCCGCGGGCGTTTGCGCCGAGGGGCGGACGGGGCTGAGGCGAGCGGGACGCGCTGTGCGCCCCGCTTCAGGCCGTTCGCGCCAGCCGTCCGGCCAGGCCGCCGGGTCTGCGCAGGCCGCACGCAGGGGCTGAAAGTGGCAGGTGGGCTTGTGGGTCGCCACAGGCCGCCTCACGCGGGCTCCTCCAGTTCGGCAGCCAGTTCCTCGACGTACTTGCGATAGCTGAACACGCGGCCCCGCTGCCGGTTCGTGACTTCACCCGCGATGCCGATGCGTTCCAGATGCGCCAACGACGTGTTGACCGTGGCCGGAGTGAGCCGCGCAGCCTTGACCAGCGCGGCCGAGGTGGCGATCGGCTGGCGCTGCAGCGCCTGGTGTACCGCCAGCGCAGACGCCGCCGCGCGCCCGAGCGCGGCGATGCGGTCGCGATCCGTATTGACCAGCGCGAGCAATGCGTTCGCCGTCGACACACCCTGCGTCGCGCGCGCCTCGATGCCCTCGGCGAAAAAGTCGAGCCAGCGCTCCCAGTCCCCGTGCAGGCGCACCTGGCTGAGAAGCTCGCCGTACAGCGCCCGATGGGTCTTGAGGAACAGACCGGGATAGCGCATCGGCTCGCGCAGCAAGCCGTCAGCCACCAGCCGCAGCACGATCAGGAGACGCCCGAGGCCCCTGTGGCTGTCGAGAAACGGATGGATGGTCTCGAACTGCACGTGCGCGAGCGCCGCCCTGATCAGCGGCGGCACGGGCTCGGGCTGGTCGTTGCGGAAGCGCCCGAGCGCCACCAGCGCCGCGTCGAAGCATCGGCGCAGGGCGGCCGACCAGACGATCGGCAGTTCCGGCGGCAGCGGCGCCGGCACGAAGGCCCGGAACGGCTCGCCGGCCGTCGTGACGGTGACGTAGCGGCCGGGAGCGGATCAGTGCATCGGACCGGGGACTGATGACAAGACTCAGCGTAATTTCAGGTTGGGCGTGCGGCGCAGAGGTGGCATGCTGTCTGGCTTTGTACCTCACAAAAATGTCATGAGGTACAATACATCATGCCTCGGGCGCCATCCCCCCGGCCGCTCTACGCCCCTTTCGAGGGCCCCGTGGGCACCCTCTATGCGGAACTTGTCGAGCGCACGCGCGCCGAGGGCGACTTGCTGCCGGGCACGCCGGGCACGCTTGCCCTGCGCGAGCGGCCGGGTTCCGGCGCGTACTGGTACCGGCGCTACTATCCATTGCCGAAGCTGCCGCAGATCGAAGCCTTCGTCTGCACGCAGCAGGACCAGACGGCCCGGGATGCCATGAGCAGGCGCATCGACGCGGCCGCGTGGAGCCAGGAGCAGGTGCGCATGCTGCGGACTCTGGGCATGCAAGTCGCCGACAAGGACGCGGCGCTCGTGCTGGTCGAGATGCACAACCGCGGGATGTTCAACGCGGGACTGGTGCTGGTGGGGACCCTCGCGTACATGGCATGGCTCAACGAGCTGGGCGTGCGCGCGGTCAGTTCGCGCACGCAGGATATCGACCTGGCCCGGCGGCACACGCTCAAGCTGGCGACCCCTGTTTCGTTCATTCAAGCCGTACAGGCCACAGGGCTGGGCTTCTCTCCCGTTCCGGGGGGGCTGGCTCCGTCTGCACCGTCGACGTCGGTGAAGCGCGCCGGCAGAGAAGGCCTGCGCGTGGACATCCTGACCTCGGGCGCGAGGTTGGGCGATATCGTCCATCTGCCGGAACTCGACTGGCATGCCCAGTCCATCCCTCATTTCGACTACCTTCTGACTACGCCGCGACAGGTAGCGATGCTGGCCGGGGGCCACTGCGTGCCGCTGAACGCGCCAGCGCCCGAACGTCTGGTATGGCACAAGCTGTATTCGAGTACCCGGCGCGCGCGCGACGCGGCCAAAGCCCAAAAGGATCTGCGGCAAGCCGCGACCTTGCTGGCCGTGCTGGTGGAACGCGACAACCTGGTGCTTTCAACGAATGTCAAGGCGGTACCCAGGCAGGTGCTTGCCGCAGCACGTCAACGCTTGCCGGCATTGCAGAACCTGCTCGAGCCACATCCGCAGGCGCTCGAGGAGATCGAGCGCGTCGTGGAGCGCGTTGTCTTGCGATGATGCATCCTCTCGTGCTCGGCCCCGGCTGGAGGAAGGCTTCCTGCAATTGCGCGGCGAGCAGTGCCGAGCGAAGAAGCGGGTGGCCTTCAGCTGCAGGAAGCGGGGCTTCGGCCTCTGGTGCGGCGCAAGGCGCATGGCCGGTGGGCGGTGTGCGCTGGGCCAGCGACGCTGCCGGGCGGGCATCGGCAGATCGAGCGCTTGCCCGCTGGATAACCCTGAGGCTGCTCGAACGCGCTGTGCCGTTCACCTTCGACGCGTGCGCGGCGCGTCCGTGCCGCGCGTCAATCAAGATGAGAACAGCGCGAGACGGGCGGGCTCACGGCAACGGGACGAGGGGGGCGCGGGTGAGCCCGGCACTGCCACTCGCCAGCAGGATCTCGCCTACCGCTTCGATCACGCGTGACTGCTGGTGCTCCAGCCCGATCCACAATGGCAGTCGTACCAGCCGGGCTGCGAGATCGGTCGTCACCGGCAGTTCAGCCCCGGTGGGAGAGAAGCGCATCCCGCCCGGGGAACTGTGCAGCGGCACGTAATGCGACACGGCGTTGATGCCGCGCCGGGCAAGCTGGTCGATGAAGCCTGCCCGCGCGGCGCGGTCCGGCAGCAGGATGTAGTACATGTGCGCGTTGGCGGCGCACTGCGCCGGAACCACGGGGCGCCTCAGGTGGCCGGAAGCTTCCAGCCCCTGGAACGCGTCGTGATAGACGTTCCACAGTGCCAGCCGCCGGCCGGTGATGTCGTCGGCGGCCTGCATCTGACCCCACAGGAAGGCCGCGGTCATTTCCCCGGGCAGATACGATGAGCCGATGTCGACCCACGTGTACTTGTCGACCTTGCCCTGCAGGAAATCCGTGCGGTTGGTCCCCTTGTCGCGAATGAACCGGGCGCGGCGAGCCAGCGCAGGGTCGTTCACCAGCAGCGCTCCCCCCTCGCCCGACGTGATGTTCTTGGTTTCGTGGAAGCTCAGCGTGCCCATCTGGCCGATGCTGCCCAGCGCGCGGCCGCGGTAGGACGCCATCGCGCCCTGCGCCGCATCCTCGATGACCAGCAGCCCGTGGCGCTCGGCGATCGCCATCACCGCGTCCATTTCACAGGCGACACCAGCGTAGTGGACGACGACGATCGCGCGCGTGCGCTCGGTGATTGCAGCCTCGATCTTCGTTTCGTCGATGTTCAGCGTGTCCGGCCGGATGTCGACGAACACCGGCACACCGCCGCGCAGCACGAATGCATTGGCGGTCGACACGAAAGTGTAGGACGGCATCACGATCTCGTCGCCCGTCCCGATGTCGGCAAGGATCGCCGCCATTTCGAGCGCAGCGGTGCACGAATGGGTCAGCAACGCGGTTCGGCTGCCGGTGCGCTGCTCGAGCCATTCGCTGCACAGCGAAGTGAAGTGACCGTCGCCCGCCAGCTGCAGGCGCCGGTGGGCTTCGCGCACGTGGTCGAGCTCGGTGCCGACCATGAACGGTCGGTTGAAGGGAATCGGCTGCGACGCAGCTCCGGGTGCTGCGCGCTCGAGGACGGGGGCAGGAATCGATGTCATCTTTGCCATCTCATTCAATGGCGCAGCCGGGGTCGCCGGCCACGTGGATCCGGATGTCCCGTCCCTCGGTCGCCGGCCCGGTTGGCAACAGCTTCATGCAACGATCGATGTAGGCGACGATCAGCGGATGGGTGCTTGCGAAGCCGAGGTCGGGGCGGGCATCGGCACGGAAAAGGGAGTACATCGAAAAGCCGATGTCGGCCGCGCGCAGGCGCGCGATCTCCCGACGCTGGCGCGCCTCGGTGGCAGGGAACAGCTGATAGATTTCCCAGACCGGCGCGCGGCGACGCTCGACGGCGTAGGCGCCAGGCCAGTAGGGTGCGGCAAGAAACGAACGGCCGTCACGCGCATGGGCGTCGACCTGCGCGCGCAGCAGCGACAGCACATCGGCTGCATGCGGTTCGAGGTAGAGCGTGTCCCCGAGCACCTGCACACGCTCCACCGTCCATCCGCGCAGCATCGGGTACGCGCGCTGCTCGAACAGCGAGAGGACCGTGCCAGCCACGACCGCCGCCACCAGCACTGCGTCGCCCACGCCCGTGCGCTGACGCCCTGGCCATGTCCAGACCGCGACGAGGATCGGGAGGATGCTCAATGCCACATGGAAGACGTCGAAACGAGACAGCGCATAGTGCGCGTAGGGAATCGACACCAGCACGGCGGCCGTGAACACCGCACTGGCGGCCGAACGGGCTGCCGCATCGCCTGCCGCGTCGCCCGCTGCATCGCCGACATTCGACGGTGCCCGATCCTTCCACACCCGACGAATCGCGACGACCAGAAACCCGCCGCCAGCGAGCCCTGCAAGAGCGAGCAGCGACTCGCGCAACGCACTGGCGGCGTCCTGCCCCGGCGACGGCTGCAGCAATGCCTGGAGCCGGGGCAGCGGCAACGGCAGGTTCGTTGTCCCCGCCTCGAACAGCATCCGGATCGAATCGATGAACGCTGCGGTGAATCCGGATGCGAACAGATGACAGGCGATCACCGGGGAATAACCGACTGCGCAGCCGGTGACGAACGCGACCAGCATCCTGCCCGACGGCAGCACGCGCGCCTGCCGGTAACGCAGGCCCAGTGCGAGCGCCACGGCGATCGATCCGTACAGCGCGTGGTTGATGCCGATGGCCGAAACCACCCCGAGACAGATGCCCAGCCATGCGCAGGAGCGAGGACCGACCCGCGCCAGTGCTCCGGCCAGTCCGGCGACCAGCAACATCACGGCGAAGCTGTCGGCGACCTTGAAGTCCGGCACCATCCAGATGGCAAACGCAGGCGCCGCGAGCAGGATTCGCCATCCGGGCGCCGGCTGCATGGACACCAGCGCCACGGCAAGGGCGACGGTGATCGAAGTCAGGACGGCGTTGCCCGCGCGCATCGCAACGACGCCCTCGTCGTCGAACAGCCACATCCACGCGGCCGACCAGAAGTAGCGGCCCACGTCGTACGACTGGAAGTCGCGCAGCGGCAGTTCCCCGGCCAGCACGCGCTGCGCGCCGTACCAGAGGAAGCCCTCGTCCTGCAGGTTCAGCCCGTGATGGCCGATGAACCAGAACGCGACCAGCGGCAGCGCCAGGGCGATCGCGACCGCGACCGCCTGCAGGCGGGCTGCCGTGCCCGTCATGAACGCCTGCAGCGGCATTCCGGCCCGCCCGGCAGTGCCGGTCATCGTGACCCGGCGGCTGCGACGACCGTGCCCAGCACGATCAGCGCAACGCCAGCCACCTTGTACAGGTTCAGTTGCTCGTCGAGCAGCCAAACGCTCAGCACCAGCACGAGCACGAAGTTCAGGCTGGTGAACGGATACGCATAGCTCAGTTCGAAACGGGTCATCGCCGCCATCCACGCGAGGCTGGCAACGAACGCGGCGGCGAAGCTGGACACGACGAACGGATCGAGCAGCAGCAACAGCAGATGCCGCAGCCCCGGGAGGAAGCCGGCCGGCATCGATCCGATCTGATCCATGCGCCACTTGAGTATGAGCTGGCCGTACACCGTCAGCACGATCATGCCGAGGATGAACAGGTAGTCCAGCCAGCGCTGCACGGACATCACGAAACCGGCTCCGCCTTGCGCACCAGCATCGTGAACGCGTACAGGCCGTAGTCGTGCAGCAGCGCGACGTGACGCGACCAGCGCCGCTTGCAGATGTCGAATACGACGCAGGGATCGGGGTAGTACAGGTAATCGCGCATCTTCGCGGCGTCGGAATACGAGGTCAGGCAGTTGAACGCGAAGCCGTAACGGCTGGTGCGATCGATCGCGTCCAGGGCCTCGGTCATGCTGGCGAGGCACTGCTCGTCGCTGCGCCCGAGGCGAAGCGTGAACGTGCCGCTGGCCACGCCGAAGTCGGCCGGTGCCAGCGGCCGGTCCGCCACGTCGAACGTCACGGCGGGATTCGATGCAAAACGCGCACGCGCGGCGGCGATCATTTCTTCGTTCAGGTCGACCCCCGAATAGGTGATGCCTGGCCCGCGCGCAAGGAGCACGTCGGCCAGCGCACCGTAGCCGCAGCCGAAGTCGTTCACCGAGAACGGACCGGCCGCGGGCAGGATGCGCATCAGTTCATCGAACTGCCTGCGCTGGCTCGCTTCGCCGTTCCAGTCGACCCCTTGTGCGGTCGGTCCGTGACGCGCGAAGCTCTCCCGGTAATGCAGGCGGGTGCGCCGCGCGAATTCAGCGGGATCCACGGCCGTGCACCTCCCGGACGATGGTGTAGGGACGCTGCTTGACCTCGACGAACATCTTGGCCAGGTAGATGCCCAGGATGCCGATGAAGGAGATGATCATCGCGCCGATCATCCAGATGGAGACGATCAGCGAAGCCCAGCCGCTGACCGGCCGGTCGAGCAGCGCCCACTGCAGGACGATGCCCGCAGCGAAGAACGCGGCGATCACGAATATCAGCAGGCCGATGTAGAAGGTCGCGATCAGGGGGACACTGCTGAACGACGTCACCGAATTGACGACGAGGGCGATCCTGCGCCGAAGAGAGTAGGTGGTTTCGCTCGTGTCGTGCTTGTCGACCAGGCAGGCGCGCTGGGCGAAGCCGGTGATCACCCACAGGCCGCCGATGTCGAGCTCGCGCTCTTCGTGACGAAGCAGCGCGTCGACGTAACGCCGGCTCATCAGCCGCGCGGTGACCATGTCCGCCGGCATGTCGAAGCCGCTGATCGCGTTCATCAGGCGGTAGAACAGCCGGCCCGACCAGCGCTCGAATCGCCCTCCCTTGCGGCTTCGCTGCACGCCGTAGACGACGTCGCAGCGCTCCTCCTGCAGCCGTGCGAGGAAGGCGTCGAACCACTCGGGCTCCTCCTCGAGGTCGCTGTCGAGCAGGTAGACATGTTCCCCGCGCGCGTAGGCGAGCCCGGTCATCATCGCCTTGTGATGACCGAAGTTGCGCGACAGGTCGACGACGACGACATGCGGGTCGGAGCGGCTCAGCGCCACCGCCCGATCGAGGCTGTCGTCGGGGGAACCGTCGTTGACCAGCACCAGCTCGTAGCTGTCGGCCGCGTGGTGCGCTGCCACGGCACTCGCCCGCCGGTGGAACTCCTCGAGATACGCGGCCGACTCGTACAGCGTGGTGACGATCGAGAGCTTCATCGGCGCGCGTGCGTCATGTACTGCGCGGCCTGGTCGCCGCAGTTGAACAGCAGGTCGACGATGCTCACCTCGTGCACGAACTCGCCCCACAACTGCGGGTACGACGGGTACGGTCCGTATTCGAACCACTCGACCTCGATTCCCGCGCGGGCGAACGCCCCCTCGTCGAGATAACTGCGGGCACTCGGTCCGGAGACATAGACGTCTGCGCCGGCACGCTGGCACAGACCGACCAGCCGCTGGTTTCGGTCCCCGTCGGAGGGATAGTCGGTGGAGTGCGCAAGACGGGTGCCGATATCGAGGAACCGGCAGACGGCGCCGATCAGCAAATGGTTGACCTCGGCCAGGTTGCTCCAGGGACGCCCGCGAAACAGGGGCTCCAGCCAGCCGGCGACCTGCCGGAAGTGCCGGGCGCGCGCGTAATTCGCGGCGAGGCGCTGCCAGTGCGAGGGCCCGCAGCGGGGATCGTCTATCCGGACGTCGCGGATCTTCCGGCGCATAGAGACGCCCGCCGGAATGCTCAGCCACTGCACGCCCTGGGGCGTCTTGATCCGGTTGCGGTTGCGCCAGTCGTTCTTCGTGTACTGCACTTCGTCGTAGAACACGAACTCGTCCACCGACGCGATCAGATCGAAGTAGCCCTTCCAGGGAATGTAATTCGACTGAACGACTGCCAGGCGCTTCATGTGCGTCGAGAGTTCAAGGGACTGACCAACGAAGGAAGGGCACGCGGTGGCCCTGACCGGCCACACGCACGACCGGCGGTACCATGGCGCATCAGCGCTCTCGCACGGCACCCGACACGTCCTTCATATTAACAACTCGGCCCTGCGGTTTGGACATGCGCGCGACTGCCTGTCGACATCAGGGGTACGGTGTGCGTCGGGGGTGATGCGAAAGATGCCACCCCTGTGCAGGCCGGGCCGAACATGCCTCAGGCGTGCTGCGCCCCACCGGCAATCCAGACCCCTGCCGGGAAAACCGTAACCTGTTGTTGCAGATGGCTATCTTCCCGAGGCTCGAATCCAGCCCCACCCGGTGCTGGCAGCCCGATCGGCAACCGGGCAGGTGATCGGCCTGCAGCCTCTGCCTCGTCGAGCCGGCGGGGCGTTCGCCCTCGGCGCGCGCATGCAGACATTCGAGCAGGATCGCCGCGGCCGAGCGACCGTGTCGCACGGCCCTATGCGCAGTCGAGCGAAACGCGGTGCGCGCCGTCTGAAAGCAACACGCAGCAGATCTCGCTCAGGCAGTCCAGCAATCGGAGGACTGCGAGCGAGTACTGTCGATTCCTGCCGGAACGTCTGGCGGTCGGTCCGGTCGCGCGTGCGTGATCCGGCCATGTCGGTACAGCGTTCCGGTCCGATGCCGGTACGCGATTCCGGCGCAGGTCGGTACGCTGAACGACGGCAGTGAGTCGTGATCGCCGCGAGGGCAAGCGTCAAGCTGTGCCAGGGCGTGTGCGGGGCAGTCTCGCTTCCGCACGCAATCGCCCCTCAGCGGCAGGCGTTGTGGATGAGCCGATCGAGGATGGCATCGGCCAGAGTGGGGTCGTCGCGGTCGTGTGCCAGACCTCGACGGGCAGCTGGCTGGTGGCGGATGGTGCTTTTCTTGCCGGACCGGTCATCGACGGATTCGAGCAGATCGCGGCGCAGCGCGTCACCGAGCGGGGCCGGGCAGAAGTCGTCGATGACGATCGGCTCAGCGCGGGCGAGGTGGCGGAACAAGGCACTTTTCCTGTGCCGAGTGCCGGCGCGCACGAGCGCTTCGGCCAGGCGCGGCAGGCGCAGGTGGCGCACGCCGTGATCGGCTCGCCAGACCTGATCCGCGGGCGCGCAGGCGATGACGCGCCTGCCCACGCCGGTGGCCACTTCAAATTCCCCCTGTGTGGCCGGTCAGATTCCCCCACTCCGGAGCCGGGACGGGTGGACTCTGGTGGTCGGCCGAGGCCGCAAGGGCAGCAACGAGTACCCGATGAGTGCCGGGGAACTGCGCCACAAGTCCCTCAGGCTGGTCGCCCCGGTGCTCGGCGAAGGCCGCGCCCGAGGCGCTGGCCGACAGGGTCGACCGGCTGGAAACGATCGACGCCCTTGGCGCCTTGTTCGCGCTGTTGGCCGCCGCTTGAGTGAGCGTGCGCTCACATCCAGAGATCGCCTTACCATTGCCGCATCGAGGGCGAACGTCACCGGGAATGCCATGCGCGCACCCGTTGTCGGCGGCGCCCGGACTGTGACCTGAGGAGACACGCGTGGCCAACGACAAGCTCAACGCCTACAACATCTTCGACCTGCGCGAGCAGGCGCTGCGCCGCGTGCCGAAAGGCCTGTTCGAGTTCACCGACCGCGGCACCGAAGACGAAGTCTCGCTGAGGAACAACCGGTCGATCTTCGATGGCATCCGCTTCAAGCCGCGTACCCTCGTCGATGTGTCCAAGCGCACCCAGGCCACCACGATCTTCGGCGTGAACCACAAGATGCCGATCGCCATCGCACCGACCGGGGTCGCCGGGCTGATGTGGTACGAGGGCGAGGTCGCGCTGGCACGCGCGGCGCGCGCGGCCGGCATCCCGTTCACGCTGGCCACCGGTTCGGTGACGCCGATGGAGAAGGTCGCGAAGGAAGCTGGCGGCGACCTCTGGTTCCAGCTCTACATGTGGCCCGACCGGTCGCTTTCGCATGAACTCGTGATGCGGGCGCGCGATGCCGGCTACAAGGCGCTGATCGTCACCGTCGACGGCGTCTCCTCGGGCAACCGCGAATACAACATCCGCAACGGCTTCACCATCCCGTTCACCTTCTCGACCCGCAACATGGTCGACATGATGAAGCACCCGCGCTGGCTGTTCGGCACGATGGCGCGCTACCTCGCCACCAGCGGCATGCCGACCTATGCCAACTACCCGGCCGCGGCGCGCGCGAAGCTCACCGCCGGTCCCGTGGGCCGCTCGAGCCTGCGCTCCGACTCGATCAACTGGGACGACCTCGACGCGCTGCGCAGGATCTGGCCGCACAAGCTGATCGTCAAGGGCATGCTCGACCCGGCCGACGCGTTGCGCGCGGTCGAGCACGGCGCCGATGGCATCGGCGTATCGAACCACGGCGGCCGCAACCTCGACGGCATCATCTCGCCGATCGAGGCTCTGCCCGAGATCGTCGACGCGGTCGCCGGACGCGCGACCGTGTTCATGGACAGCGGCGTGCGCCGCGGCAGCGACGTGGTGAAGGCACTGGCTCTCGGCGCCGATGCGGTGATGGTCGGCCGTGCCACGCTCTACGGCGTGGCTGCCGGCGGCGAGGCCGGTGCCGCCCGCGCGCTCGACATCTTCCGCGACGAGATCCATCGCGTGCAGGCCCTGCTCGGCGTGCACCACCTCGGGCAGCTGGGGCCGCAGTACCTCAAGCTGGTCGACCCGACACTGCGCGCGCCCAGGTACGTCCGCCGTCCGTTGCAGGCCGTGCCGGCCGATCCGGCCGCCATGCCCGCGGCAGAGGCATCGAAGCCGCGCTGAGCATCCGCACGGGGCACGTCGCCCGCTACCCGATGGAGCAATGGAAGATGACCGCCGCATCCCCCGCAGTACTCGCCGACCTGGCACCCACCGGCAAGCTGCGCGCCGGCATCAACTTCTCCAACTTCCTGCTCACCGCGCGAGCGCCCGACGGCACGCCGAAGGGTGTCGCGCTCGACCTGGCGCATGAACTCGGCCGCCGGCTCGGCGTGCCGGTCGAGATCGTCGAGTTCCCCAACCCGGGCAAGCTCGCCGAGAGCGCGGACAAGGGCATCTGGGATGTCGGCTTTCTGGGCGCCGAGCCGGCGCGCGCGGTGCTCATCGACTTTTCGGCGGCCTATGTCGAGATCGAGGCTACCTACCTGGTGCGCGACGGCTCTCCCCTGGAGGCGATCGCCGATGTCGACCGCGACGGCGTCTCGGTGGTCGTGCCGGCCAAGGCCGCCTACGGACTGTGGCTCGCCGCCAACCTGAAGCACGCGAAGCTCACTGGCACAGATACCGCCGATACGGCCGCGCAGCGCTTCGTCGGCGGGGGATTCGATGCGCTCGCCGGCCTGAAGGACCGGCTGGCGCAGGACGTGGAGAAGATCCCGGGTACGCACCTGATCCCGGGCCGGTTCGCAGCGGTGCAGCAGGCCGCCGGCACGCCGAAGGGGCGCGCGGCCGGCCACGCCTGGCTGTGTGCGTTCATCGAGGACGTGAAGGCATCGGGACTGGTGGCGAGGCTGATCGAGAAGAACGACGTCGGGCACGGGCTGACGGTCGCACCTGCGGCCCGGTAAGCCGCCCCCGCGCTGCGGCCAGGGCGGCCAGAGCCGCGTCCGTGACCCGTCACGCCGTGCCGACGAACCGTCCGGGATGCCGGATCGTCGGCCCGGAGGCGGTGCACGGGACGGGAAGTCACCGCCTGCCGCACACCCAGAGAACGCTCGCTGCCGAATGCTCCGGCGCAGGTGTTGCGGGCGCGGTGCGGGGCGTGCGCCGGCAGATCGTGCGAGCGCGGCTGCGGATGCAGCGGCATGCACGGCATGAGCCTGCAAGCACAGCGGCGACGAAACAGCGGTGCGAGGAGAGAAGGCGGGAACGGGCGTAAGATCACGCTCGTCATGGATCCTCTGCAGCGCAAACGTGCCCGACCGGGCAGCCGTCCGGGTCGTCGTCCACGCACCCGACTCAGCTCCCTGCTGAGTGAGCACCCGCTCGTCCGACCGATTGCAGACTGCCGCCACCTGCTCGGCCGCATGCGCGCGACGGCCAGCATGATCGTCCGTGCAACGACGACGCTGCTCGTCGCGGCGCTCGCTGCCGTGCTCAGCGCCGGCTGCGTCTCGATTCCGCCCGGGCAGCCCGTCGCCGTCGAGTTCGTCGACGCCAGTCATCCGACCCGCTGCGCGGAGGAAGACAACGTCGACGTGCCGCTCAATGGCGACAGGATCGCGTCGTTCCGGATCGTCGCCGAGCATCCCCCGTACATCGCCTCGGTCGTCGAGGAACGCTCGGCGCCGGACTTTACCGACTGCGACATGTCGAACGATCCGGTGTTCAAGTTCACCCCGCGCACGGTCGTGCTGCACGATGAACCCCGGCTGCGCATCGTCGGCCATACGTTCCCGACGTTCTGGCGACCGGAGGTCGTCGACGTGCGCATCGGCGAGCGCTCCGAGCCGGGTCTGCACCTGATCCAGGTCATCCGGCCCGGCGTCACGCGCGACGTCGAGATTCTGGTGCTGTATCCCTCCGACGGCTACTGGCGCACGAAGCCGCTGCCGCCGGCGCATTTGCCGGACACCGCCTACGGCAGTTCGTTCCTCGTCGGTCCGGTCGAGCAGCGCGGCCGCCCGATGGTCGCGCTGCAACGTGTGGACATCGATCCGTCCACCCTCACCTTCCGCCTTGCCTTCGCCGACGGCCGGCGCGGCGTGCTCGCCATCGCCGCGGTCGACAGCGCACGCATCGCGCTCGACGTGACCATCGATCCGCCGCTGCCGGCGGGCCGGCCGTTCGCCGGGTTGCGGTCGATGTTCGTTCGCGAAGATCAGGCCGACGTCGCTGTCGCGCGGCATCCGGCGAATGGCACTCCTGCGCTGCGCGCGCCGATCCTCGGCTTCGGCCGCTTTACCGCGACCGATGCGCGGTTCGGGCGCGAACGGCCGTCGGAGCACAATCTGGGCGCGCCCGACATGGTGTTCCGCGACTTCCGCAGGTGAGCCGCCTTGGCCATGCACTTGCGCCTCGCAGCCGGAGCCGATGCTTGACCGCGCGGCGGTCTCGAGCCGCTGGCTGATTCCAGCGGCAGGAGCATCGGGCGAGATTGCCGGACTGCGCACGGATTGCGCCCGCAGCGCTGCGCGCCCGCACGCTGCGCGCCCGCACGCTGCGCGCCCGCACGCTGCGCGACGCCGTGATGACGATCGACACCGTCCCGGATGTGAGCGCGGTGACGCAGCCACGCGACCCGATTGACCGTCTCCTTGCCGCTCGCTGCGCCGTGGCGCTCGTCGCCCGGAGCATTCGTTGAATGACAGTCCCGTCGGGTTCCGCGAACGGACGCACGAGCGCCTTCGTTACCGACACCTGTTGCGTCACCGCAGACTCGTCAGAACGCGTCGGGCGCAGCTGAATCACGAACGCCGCATCGCGCCGGCGAACTTCTCCTCGACCTGCATGATCTCCTCGGCGGCCCACGGCGTCATGTTGTAGACGGTCGGTATGGGCCCCACGTGCTCGTCGGGGCTGACGAGCGCCTTGCGATTCGCCGCCGAACCGAGTACCGGCGTGTGCACCTGCAACAGGATGTTCTCGTCGTCTGAGGTAACGTGTGCCCAGTGCGGCATGTTGCGCGGCACGACGTTGAAATCGCCCTCGCGGCAATCGAAACCGTTCTCCGGCGTGTAGATCCTGATGTCGCCCTTGACGATGTAGTGGATCTGCTCGGCGTCGTGAATGTGCGGTACCGAGTGATAGCCGCCCTTGCGCGTCGCGATCGTCATGTTGTGCTCCAGCCCGTGGACACACTTCGACGTGAGTTTGCCGGAGGCAGCCGCGCCGATGGCGCCCGAATGCACGCTGGTCTTGAGCTCGGCGGCGCGCGCGACCAGCGGGCCTTCCGCCGGCGCCTCGTTCCTGTGCTCGGCGTCGTCCGCGTACTTGCGCGCGAGCCACACCACACGCGGGTAGTCGGCGGGCATCGCCTCGCCTTCGTCGAACAACGCCGACCGCGATTGCCGCACCGCCGGATCGCCGGCGACGGGCGGGCAGTTCGAATGGTAGAACGTGCACTTCGCGCCCGAGCGGTTCCACATCCAGTGCATCTTCATGCGCGGCACGCGGATCGCGTCGCCTTCGCGCAGCAGGTATCCGGCGCCGTCCACGTACACCCACAGCTCGCCGCTTGCGACGTAGGTGATCTCCTCGGAGGCGTGTATCTGCGGCGCGGGGTGGTAATCAGGCTCACATACACCCACCGCGAGTGAGACCGAGCGGCCGAACACCATCCGCAGGTCGACCCGGGCGGCGTCGGCTGCGTCGGCTGGCGTCTGCTCCGATGCATAGAAGTTCCGGAGCTGGGAGATGTTCACGATCTGGGACATGGCTCGCTTCCTTGCATGCGCACTGTCATTCGATGGGTTTCAGCACCTTCTTCCACTGCAGCACTTCCTTCTGGATGAAGGCGCGAAAGTGCTCGGGCGAGCTGTCGATCGGTTCGGCCCCCATCTCCACGAAGCGCTCGCGGATTTCCGGTGTCCGCTTGAACTGCGTGAGCTGCTCGCTCAACGCGGCAACGATGGCTCGCGGGGTGTTCGCAGGCGCAGCGAGCCCGACCCAGCCAGCCGTGTCGTACCCCGGCAGTCCCGACTCCGCGACCGTCGGGAGGTCCGGCAGTGACGGCACGCGCCTGGCGGTGGAGATGGCGAGCGCGCGCATCTTGCCTGACCTGATGTGCGGCATGAGCGCAGGAAGGCCACCGAACTGCATCTGTACCTGACCGGCAAGGAGGTCGGCGATCGCCGGGCCAGTGCCCTTGTAGGCGATGTGCTCGATCTTCACCCTGGCCATGCTCACGAAGAGCGCACCGGCC
>CANGUQ010000019.1 GCA_947456915.1 Betaproteobacteria bacterium | reverse complement strand
TCGCCGCCGTCTCGCTGACCGCCGCCGCCCACTTCGCACGGCTGACGTAGTCCTGATACTGCGGAATGGCGATGGCCGCCAGAATGCCGATGATCGCGACCACGATCATCAGTTCGATCAGGGTGAAGCCTTTCTGGATCTGTTGCATGGTGAACTCCTGGGGGTGGAAAGACGCGCGATGGAAACCGGGGAAGAGAAAACGATCGACCGACGAATCCTTGCGCAGGTGTTGGTCGCAAACGCCGTACCAGTCACCACCATCCATGAAACTTCCATTTTTTCAATGTGTTGGCGAGACAACGCACCGAGGTGCAGCAACCGCCAGCGGCCTCGCTCAGGCAGAAAGTGACGAAATCCGGCACTTCGTGAACCATGCACGGCGAACGCGGGAACTACGCGGCACCCGCCTCGGCGTAACCCGGGATCTGCGATTCGTCGACCGCGTCGATCTGCTCGGCGTCGAGGAAGGCCTCGGCGTAGCGCAGATAGACTTTCTCGCGCACGAAGACCCGGAACAGGTCGGGATCGACGTGGCCGCTCTGCGCCATGCGGCCGAGAATGGTCAGCGCTTCGGTCAGCCGCTTGCCCGGCTTGTACGGTCGATCCTTGGCGGTCAGCGCCTCGAACACGTCGGCGATGGCCATCACTCGCGCCTGCACCGACATCTGATCGCCGCGCAGCCCGCGCGGATAGCCCTTGCCGTCCATGCGTTCGTGGTGCCCGCCGGCGAACTCCGGCACGTTCTTCAGATGCTTCGGCCACGGCAGCGCCTCCAGCATCTGGATAGTCACCTCGATGTGGTGATTGATGACGCTGCGCTCTTCCGCGGTCAGCGTGCCGCGGGCGATGGTCAGGTTGTTGATCTCGTCGGCAGTGAGCAGCGGCTTGTCGAAGCCGTCGCCGTCGCGCCACTGCCAGCGCTGGGCGATCGACCGCACACGCGCCTGATCCTCCGGCGTCATGAACTCGCCGCCGACGTTGACCTTGCGCAGGAAGTCGCGGTCGTCGGCGAGTTCGCGTTCGCGGCGCCTGAGTTCGGCCTCCAGCTCGACCTGATTGGCACGCTCGCCGCGGCGCATCGCATCGAGCCGCTCGCGCAGCAGATCCACCTCGATCGTGCGCCGTACCACCTCGAAGCGGGTGTCGATCAGGTGGATGCGATCGAAGATGGTCTCCAGCTTGGTCGCCTTGTCCACCACGTGAACCGGCGTGGTCACCTTGCCGCAGTCGTGCAGCAGCCCGGCAATCTTCAGCTCGTAGCGCTGCTGCTCGTTCATCGAGAACGCGGCCAGCGGACCGTCGGTCGCCGCGCAGGCAGCGTCGGCCAGCATCATCGTGAGCACCGGGACGCGTTCGCAGTGCCCGCCGGTGTACGGGGACTTGTCGTCGATCGCCGAGTTGATCAGGTTGATGAACGACTCGAACAGGTTCTCCAGGTGCGAGATCAGCAGGCGGTTGGTGAGCACCACTGCCGCCTGCGAGGCGAGGGACTCGGCCAGCCGCCGGTCGGTGTCGGTGAACGCCCTTACCCGGGTGGAGCCCGGATCGCGCGCATTGATCAGCTGCAGCACGCCGATGATCTCGTCCTCGTGATTCTTCATCGGCACGGTGAGGAACGACTGCGAGCGGTACCCGGTCGTCTTGTCGAACTTCCGGGTGCCGGAAAAGTCGAAGCCCGAGGCGGTGTAGGCGTCGTCGATCGCCACCGTGCGGTCCTGCAGCACCGCGCAGGCCGCGACATTGTGCGTGTTCGGCTCGCCGCCCTCGCCGTAGAGCGGAATCGGGGGGAAAGGCACTGCCACGCCGGTACTGCCGCCCATCGCGATACCGAGCGAGTCGGTGCGCAGGATCTCGAAGCGCAGCGACCTGCGATCGTCGCTCACCCGGTACAGGGTCCCGCCGTCGGCGCGGGCAATCCGCTTCGCCGCGATCAGGATCGACTCGAGCAGGCGATCGATGTCCTTCTCGCGCGACAGCGCCGCACCCACCTCGTTCAGATAGTCGAAGCGCGCGAGCAGATCGTCCGCCGACGGGCCCGCAGCGCTGCTGCGCTCCACAGCGGCACCCGCCTCCGCTGCATCCGTGTCTGCGCGATCCGTCTCGTCCATCGACGACTCCACCCCTGACCGTCAGCCGGCTACTTGATGCACACCGCGCGCACCTGGTGAATGTCGGTGACTCCGCCGAGCACCTTCTCGATGCCGTCCATCTTCAGCGTGCGCATGCCTTCGTCGAGCGCGATCGCGAACAGTTCGGCAACGCGGGCGTGCTCCTGGATGCCCTTCTTGACGCGGTCGGTGCCCATCAGCAGTTCGTGCAGACCGGTGCGGCCCTTGTATCCGGTGCCGCCGCATGCATCGCAGCCGCCTTTGGAGTAGAGCGTGATCTCGCCCTGGGCGTTGCCGAACAGCCTGACCCACTCGTCGCGGATGCGCTTGCGCGCCGCCTCGGGATCCTTCTTCCACGTGTCCGTGTTCTTCAGCTCGAGCGTGTACTCCTCGAGCAGCCGGTCGATCTCATCCGCGCTCGCCGCGTGCGGCTTCTTGCACTTCGAGCACAGGCGCTTGGCCAGACGCTGCGCCAGGATGCCCAGCAGCGCGTCGGCGAAGTTGAACGGATCCATGCCCATGTCGAGCAGGCGGATGATCGACTCCGGCGCGCTGTTGGTATGCAGCGTCGCGAAAACCAGGTGCCCGGTCAGCGAGGCTTCGATACCGATCGCCACCGTCTCCTTGTCGCGCATCTCGCCGACCATGATCACGTCCGGATCGGCGCGCAGGAACGCCTTCATCGCGGTGGCAAAGGTGAGTCCCGCCTTCGGATTCATCTGCACCTGCCGCAGGCCCCGTTGCGTGATCTCGACCGGATCCTCGGCCGTCCAGATCTTCGTCTCGGGCGTGTTGATGTAGCCAAGAACCGAGTGCAGCGAGGTGGTCTTGCCGGAGCCGGTCGGGCCGCACACGAAGAACAGGCCGTAGGGCTTGGTGATCGCGCTCTTGAGCAGCGCGAGGTTGTGATCGGAGACGCCCAGCTTGTCGAGCGGAATCGGCTCACCGGCCGCGAGGATACGCATCACGACGTCCTCGACACCGCCCTGACTCGGGATGGTCGCCACCCGCAGTTCGATGTCGAGCGGACCGAACTTCTTGAACTTGATCTTGCCGTCCTGCGGCCTGCGCTTTTCCGAGATGTCGAGATCGCACATGATCTTCAGGCGGGCAGCGATCGCCTGCCGGTAACTCGCGGGGATCTCGATGTAGTTCTGCAGCGAGCCGTCACGGCGGAAGCGGATCAGCGTCTTCTGCTTGCCCGGTCCGGGCTCGACGTGGATGTCCGAGGCCCCCTGGTGGTAGGCGTCGACGATGATCTTGTTGACCAGGCGCACCACCTCGTTCTCGGAGGCGGCGGAGATTTCGGCTGCGCTGGAGTTCTCGTCGTCGGCTGCATCCTCGCCCAGCTCCGACAGCAGGTCGCCGACCGAACTGGTGTCGCTGGCCATCAGGTCGCTGCCGCCGCCGAACATCTGACCCAGTGTCGCGTCGAACTCGCGCTTGGTGGTGACGCGATAGATCACCTTCGCCTTCGGGAAGACGTTGCTCACCTGACGCGAGCCGCGCACCTTCTCCGGATCGGTGCACAGCACGATCAGGCCGTCCTTGCCGTCCTCGATCGGCAGCCAGCCGCTCGACTCCGCGAACTCGCGGCGGATGTTCTTGAACAGGTCGATCGGCTTGATCCGCTCGGCGATGTACGGCTCGTAGGGCACCTGGAAGAACCGGGCGAGCGCATCGCCCAGCAGGGCCAGCTTCACGCCGAACTCGTCGAGCAGGACGTCCTCGATGTGGATGTTCTTGCGCCGCGCCGAGCGCAGCGCGAGCTCCATTTCGTCGGCCGACAGCACTGCGTTGACGACCAGCTGGTCGTACTTGCCCCGCACCTTGAGCGCAGGCTGCTTGACGCGCTGCAGCAGGGCAATCGCCAGCGTTTCAGCCAGCTGGCGGACTCCGTCTTCGGCCGTCTGCGAGAACGCGCGGCCGTTGCGCGTGTTGATGATCTGGATCACACCCACCAGCGTCTGCCGGCCCAGCTCCTTGTTCAGGTCACGGGTCGACGCGCTGGCCTGCATCGCCTGCGTGTCGCAGATCGGGACTACCAGCATCTGCTTGGTGCGGTAGCCCGTGCGTTTGTCCACCTCCTTCAGGAAGTGCAGCTGCGGGCTGTAGCGCTTGAGTTCCTCGTCGTTGTAGACGTCCTCGATGTTCAGGATGCGCCGCGAATGCGCGACGAAGCCGGCGATGCTCTGCTCGTTGATCGGCAGCTTCAGATCCTTGAACGAATTCAGACCAGTCTTCACCTTGGAGACGATGGAGTTGCCGTCCTCCGTGGTGACATAGACGGTCAGCCGGTCGGCCTCGAACAGCGCGCAGATTTCCTGCGACAGTTCGGTCATGATCTCGTCGAGTTCGGCCGTGGCGTGGATCTTGTTGGTCACGCCCTGCAGTCCCTGCTGGAACCGCAGCTTCTCGGCGAGCGCGTCGGAGCCCGGACCGGCGGCGGTGCCGGTTCCTTGCGGGCGAGCTTCCAGCACGCTGCTCATCGGAGGAATCCTCGGGTCGATCCGTGCATCAGAATTCGAACTGCTGGAACGTCAGCAGCATCTGCGGGTTGAATCTGCCGGCACAGGCCTGGATCTCTTCCATGATGACCTCGTACTCGCCCGGCTTCAAGTGCGTGATGTAGATCTCGGCTGGCCGGCTCAGCTTCTCCAGCTCCGCCGCGAGCATGTTCGGAGAGAGGTGCTTGGAAGCCCGCGCGAGCTCGTGCTCGCGGTTGCGGAACGCAGTCTCGATGATCACGTAGCGCAGGTTGTCGATCGCATTGACGCACGGCCACAGGGCGTCGTTCACGGTCGTGTCGCCGGTGAAGACGAGACTCGCCCGGCCGCTGTCCAGGTGATAGCCCACCGCCGGCACGACGTGGTTCGCCGGCAGCGGCGTGATCGTGCGCCCGCCGCCCAGATCCACTGGCTGTCCCAGCGCCACCGGCTCGTAGCGCATCCAGGGATTGGCTGCGTCAGGAATCTGTGCGAAATCCGGCCACAGCTTCCAGTTGAACAGGTGCTGACGCAGCACCTCGATGGTCTCCGGCAGAGCGTGCACCGTGACCGGCCGTTCGCGCATCCAGCCGACGGTGTCCACCAGAAACGGCAGTGACGTCACGTGATCCAGATGGGAATGCGTGAGGAAGACGTGGTCGATCTCTCGCAGATCCTCGATGTTCAGGTCGCCGACGCCAGTGCCGCAGTCGAGCAGCACGTCGTGGTCGAGCACGAACGAAGTCGTGCGCAGGCTGCCGCCGATTCCACCGCTGCATCCGAGCACGCGCAATCTCATCGAGGACACCCGGGCGTGAGAACTACTTGGTCTGGAACACGAAAACGCCGTCCCAGTCCGCCCCCGGCGGCGCGCTGCGATAGTGCGCGATCCGCTCCAGGTAGAGCTGATACAGCCGGCGCTGGGGCGCCAGCTTCTGCAGATTCAGCAACTGAACCTCCGCCAGATCCCAGTCACGGGCACGGAAGAGCTTCAGGGCCTTGTGAAACAACGCCGCCTGATCCGACAGCGCCCGGTCGATCCCGCCGGCGTGGCCGAGCGGCTCGAAGATGGCGACCGGCTGTTCCTTGCCCTTCACTCGCACGCGGTCGATCTCCAGGTAGAGAAACTCGGGCGCAGCCCGGCAGACCGACTCACCGACGATGATATCAGCGCCATATTCCTTTGTGATCCCTTCCAGCCGGGAGGCAAGGTTCACTGCGTCACCCATCACCGTGTAGGCGAGACGTATTTCCGATCCCATGTTGCCGACGCTCATGCGGCCCGTGTTCAGCCCCACGCCGATCCTTATCGGCGGCCAGCCGCGCGCCTTGAATTGAGGCTGCAGGCGTGCGAGTTCCCGCTGCATCTCCAGCGCGGCGGCCACCGCGTGACTGGCATGCCGGGGGTCATCGAGAGGGGCTCCCCAGAACGCCATGATCGCGTCGCCCATGTACTTGTCGATCGTGCCGCGATGCCGGTAGATGATTCGCGTCAGCGGCGTCAGGAACTCGTTCATCAGGCTGGACAGCGCCTTCGGATCGAGCCCCTCGGAGATGGTGGTGAAGCCGCGCACGTCGGTGAACAGGACTGTCAGCTCCCTGCTCTCGCCTTCCATCGAGAAGCGTTCCGGATTGCGTGCCATCTCGTCGACCAGCTCGGGCGGAACGTACTGCCCGAACAGGCCCGTGATCTGGCGCTTGCCGCGGGCCTCGATGAAAAAGCCCCAGGCCATGTTGAACGTGTACAGAAGCGTGATCAGTGCGAGCGCCGAGGCGATCGGGAGGATCAGGTTGCCGTACTGCCAGACGGCGACGTTCAGTGCGCACACCGCGATCACGGCTGCCGCACTGACCAGCGTCGCGCGCAGCGGCGACAGCCAGGGCAGCGTGAACACCAGCAGCAGTCCGGTGAACGCGAGCAGCAGGAACTCGGCGCCCAGAACATAGGGCGGCCGCTGCCTGATCGATCCGTCGAGCATGCCGGTGATCAGGTTGGCGTGAATCTCCACCCCCGGATAGACCGGCGCCACCGGCGTCGAACGCAGGTCGAACAGGCCCGGCGCGCTGGTGCCGACCAGCACGATCCGGCCCGCCAGCACCTCGGGGGCGACCTTCCCCGAGAGCACATCGGTCGCCGACACGTACGGAAAGCTGCCGCGACCGCCGCGATAGGGCACGTAGCTGGTCACCAGCTCGTCCACCGGCACGCGCAGCGTTCCGACGTTGAGCCACTCCAGTCCCGAGTAGCCCCGGGCCATCATCGCCTGGGCCGGGTACCCGGGCTCGATCCCCGGCGCCCCGAGCACCAGGCGTACCACGGCGAGCGACAGCGCCTCGTAATAGGCGCCGTTGTACTCGGCAAGCATCGGCACCCGCCGGGCCACGCCGTCACCGTCGGTGAGCTGGTTGAAGTGTCCGGCGGACGCCGCTGCAGCCTGCAGGGGCGAAAGATTCGCGCCGTAGCCCGCCCAGCGCGTGAACCTGATGTTGCGCCCGGCGAAGGTGCCGGCGGCGAGCACCGGGCGCGGCAGCGTCCCCACGGCAAGTGGCGCATCCCCCTTGCGATCGAGGGTGTCGGAGAAATAGTAGCCCAGTACCACCGGCCGTCCCTGCAGCCGCTGCGCCAGCAGCCGGTCGAATTCGAGGCGCGGTCGGAGTTCGCGCAGCGCCGCCTCGAAGCCTGCGTTGCCCTTCAGTTCACCGTCGGCAAGCGCCTCCAGCCGAGTCAGGCCTGAGCTCTCGTCAGGTTCGGCGAAGACGATGTCGAAGCCTGCGACCTTGATCCTGTAGTGATCGAACAGCTGATCGACCAGCAGCGCGACCTTGTCGCGTCCCCAGGGCCAGCGCCCCTCCGCCTGCAGGCTGCGCTCGTCGATGTCCACGATGACCACCCGATCGTCGACTGTCTCCGGCATCGTCAGCCGCAGCCGGGTGTCGTAGGCTATCGCCTCCAGTTGCTCGAGCAGCGGCAGCGTGATCCAGCGCGCCGCATGGCCCAGAAACAGCACCACCAGGGCAACGCCCAGAGCGATGCGGACGAGGTGTCTGGGCACCGTCAGGCCGGCTTGTGGAAGAACTCCATCTTGACCCCGGCCAGCTCGATGATGTCGTGATCATTGAGCGCCCGCGGCTGCGCGTCGAGCGGGGTACCGTTTACGCTCGGAAACTGGGCACCCTCGACGTGGGTGATGAAGAACCCGTGTGGACGCCTCGTGATCACTGCGACCTGCACGCCCGGCTTGCCCAGCGTAGTCAGATTCTTGACCAGGTCGAGTTCCTTGCCTGCGCTCGGCCCGGTCAGGATCTGGATCGCTGCAGGTGGTGGCGCGACCGGGACCGGCGCGATCGTCACCCCCGGCGCCGGCATGGACGAGGGTGCGTACGTCGGCGGCGAGGTCAACGGCGCGGCGGGGGCGAGACCCGCGCCGGCGTACATCGAGGCCGGCATCGCCGGCATCGGCCCGGGCATCGTCGCTGTCGGGTCACCGCTGGCGCGCGCGCCGGAGTGGTCGCCGATGCGCGCCGTGCCCGGCGGCATCGCCGAGGGACGCAGCACCATCGTCTTCTCGAAGTCCCCGGCGCTCGCTGACGCTTTCTCGTTCAGGTACTTGAGCTTGTACTTGCCGATCTCGACGACGTCGTTGTTCTGCAGGAAGTGCTTCTTGATCGGATGTCCGTTGACGGTCGTCCCGTTGGTGGACCCCAGATCCTCCAGGAACGAGTCGTTCAGGATGGTCACGATTGCCGCGTGCTCGCCGCTCACCGCGAGGTTCTCGATGCGGACGTCGTTGTGCGGCTTGCGCCCGATGGTCGTGCGCTCCTTGACGAGTTCGACCTCGTCTAGCACCTGTCCGTCGACACTGATGATCAGCTTCGCCATGTTCGCCGTTTATACCCTATTTGAACCACGAGATGAATCGAGACAACCAGCCGCCCTCGGGAGCGAACCGTTCGTTCACTTGCACGAGCACCACCGAGACGTTGTCGCGCCCGCCGTAATCGTTGGCGGTCTGTACCAGCTGATCGGCGGCCAGCTGCAGGTTGGCCTTCAGCGTCGCGATCGTGCTGTGGATCTCGTCCTCCGGGATCATGTCCGACAACCCGTCCGAGCACAGCAGGTAGATGTCGCCGGGCAGCACCTCGTAGCTGTGGATCTCGGTCTCGACTTCCGGATCCACACCGAGCGCGCGCGTCACGAGATTCTTGTTCATCGAGTGACGCGCATCCTCCTTGGAGATCATGCCGCTGTCGATCTGCTCCTGCAGCAGCGAGTGGTCGCGCGTGATCTGCTCGAAGCTGTCGCCGCGCAGCCGGTACAGCCGCGAATCGCCGATGTGGGCGACCGTCACCAGGTTGCTGGAGAACAGGGCGGCCACCAGCGTCGTGCCCATGCCCGCGTACTGCGGCTGCGTCTGGGCAGACTGGTAGATCGATGCATTGGCCTTGCTCGACTGCTCGCGCAGGATGCGCTCGGCGTGCTCGGCGCTCGCGCGGCCCCGCGCGGAGGATGCATCGGCGGCGAGCGCCTTCATCACCTCCTCGCGGATCAGCGCCACCGCGATGCCGCTGGCCACTTCTCCGGCGTTGTACCCGCCCATGCCGTCGGCGAGCACGGCGAGACCGATCTGAGGCTCCACGGCGAGGCTGTCCTCGTTGTGGGACCGGACCATGCCCGAGTCGGTGCTGGTGGCCATGGTGAGAGCGGTGGAAAGATCGATCATCTGCGTATTGGCTCGAGGATGGGCAAGGACGGAAGGAAGGAATGGATCACGGGAGCGCCGCAGCGCAGGCGCGGATCGCTTCGGCCATCTCGCGGCCGGACTGGAACCGCTGCTCGGGCTGCTTCGCGAGCGCGACCTCCAGTACCGAAACGAGGCATGGCGGAACATCGGCGCGCGTCGTGGTGATGGCGGCCGGCGGCTCGTTGGCGATCCGGAACATCAGCTGGGCCATGGTGTCGCCGCGGAAGGGAAGCTGGCCGCACGCCAGCTGGTACAGCGTGACCCCGAGCGAGAACAGGTCCGACTTGCCGTCGATCTTCTGCCCTGACAGCTGCTCGGGAGACATATAGGACGGCGTGCCCAGCACCATGCCGGTCTTGGTCCGGCTGGAGTCGGTGATGCGGGCGATACCGAAGTCGGTGACCTTGACGTTGTCGGTCTGTGCTTCGTACATGATGTTCGCCGGCTTGACGTCGCGATGCACCACGTTGTTCTGGTGGGCGTAGGCGAGCGCGTCAGCCACGCGGGCGCAGATCGACATCACGGTCTTCAGCGGCAGCAGCGAATCGGGCTTGGTGTGGGCGACCAGATCGCGCCCTTTCAGGAACTCCATCGCGATGTAGGCGAGGTCGTGCTCTTCGCCGGTATCGTAGATCGTGACGATGTTCGGGTGGGCCAGCCGTCCGGCAGTCTGTGCCTCCCGGAAGAAGCGCTCCTTCACGTCGATCAGTTCGTCGCCGTCGAACTCCTGCGACAGCGCGAGCGTCTTGATCGCCACGACGCGGCCGATCTTCGGGTCCCTTCCCTGATAGACGACGCCCATCGCGCCCTTGCCCAGTTCCTTCTCGACCTCGAACCGGCCGAGCTTGGGCTTCTCGGCACCGGCACCGATGATCAGCGCCCCGCCCGGGTGTTGCGCACCGGTACCCAGGATGACGGTGTTCTGCATCTGCACCGCGCGCTGGCTGCGTTCGGCGATGTCCCGGAACTTCGCGTCGAAGTCCGCGATGTACTTGAATACCGACTCAGCCTTGTTGAACTGGCGCTTGCGCTCGAAATCCAGGCCTAGGTTGTACAGCAGTTCGAGTACCGACTCGTCCACCGGCAGCTTGCGGAAGCAGTCGAACGCCATGTCGAGCTGCCCCTGCCCCTGGTGGCCCAGGCCGAGCATGCGGTTGGTGTGCGCGAGATCGACGTCCGAACGCTCCTTGCCGCGCTCGGTCACCAGGAAGCGCTTGGTGGTGAGCGCCAGATGGCCGACCAGCAGCAGCGACAGCGGCAGCATCAGCGGGATCCACGTGAACTTCGACGCCATCAGGCCGAAGTGCACGACCAGCGCCAGCGCGAACAGGCCTGCGGTCACCGCTGCCGCGGTGGCCGCCTTCAGTCGCGGCAGCGCCAGCGTCAGGTAGAGGAGTACGCCGACGAAAGCTGCCAGACGCACGATCTCGCCCCACCACGGCACGACGAAGAACTGCTCCTGCAGGATGCTCGACACACCGTGCGCGAGCGCCATCACTCCGGGCATGTCGGTGGCGATCGGCGTGACCAGGATCGAGCCCACGCCAGCGGCCGTCGGGCCGATGATCACGATCTTGTCACGGTACTTCTCCGGCGGAATCCGCCCGGTCAGCACGTCGTAGAACGAGTCGGGAGCGAACGCGGGACGGTCTGCGCTGCCGCGGTAATAGAACGTCTGCATCAGCATCTGCGCGTCGGTGCGGATGGCGAGCCGACCCAGCCGCACGCCCTGGCCGTACTCGACCTGGATGTCCCTGGGGGTGAGGTTCAGGCTGCGCGCGGCGAGCAGCAGCGACAGCGATGGGAAGTACTGGTCGTAGTGGCGGACCACCAGCGGATCGGAACGCACTGCCCCGTCGATGTCGATGTAGTTGTTGAGGTGGCCGACACCCGCCGCCACCGTCCCGAACGAGGCGATCGGCGCGATCGGGACCAGCGCCGACACCGGCAGCGCTGCCGCGCCCTGCGAGGTGCCGGCGGCAGCCACCGTGTTGCGCATGAGGTACTCGGGCAGCGGCCTGTCCGGGTTGCCCAGAGGTTCGCGATCGAACTGCTGGAACACCATCCCCAGCAGGACGTTGCCGTTCGCCTTGATGCTCGCGCTCAGCTTGGCGTCGGTGTTCAGCGCCGCCTCGGTGCCGGCGAGCAACTGGTCGATCTCCGCGACCTCGGCCGCGGCAGGTCCGCCGAGGGAACTGATCGCACCGTGGGCGACCAGTTCACGCAGCTTGAGGATGTTGGCGTGCGCCGGATTCTTCTCCGGGTCGAACTGCGCCTCGGTGAAGAACACGGTGTTGCCGATCACCTTGGCCCTGGCCTGGGTGAGGATGTCGGTCATCCGCGCGTGCACGTCGCGCGGCCACGGCCAGCGACCGATGTTGGCGATGCTCTGGTCGTCGATGGCGATCACCGCGACCTGCGGCGCAGGATCGGCCGAGGCGAGGCGCACGCCCACGTCATAGGCCTTGCGCTCGAGCCCCTGCAACAGTTCACCGCCGGAGAAGACCAGCAGCAGCGCGCCGATCAGGACCCCGATGAACCAGTCTGCCTTCCAGAAACCGGCCACTTTCATCCGGCCACGCCCTCAGTGAAGTTCCACATGCACCGCACGCAGTGTAACTGGCACGTCCGGAGAGAATCGCGGGCGCGTGTCACGGTTGCGCCCGCGGGCCGATGGTCGGTCGAAACCGACGCCGCAACGGCAATCCGAGCCTTCGCTGTGCAGACCGCCCGGCTCGTGCCGCTGCGAGCCGCGGTCGCGCTGCCGCCTCCCTGCACCGGCACTCTGCCGACCCTGCACACAATCGCCGGCAGGCGCCACCGGCGGGCCGCTCGACGACATTTCAACCTGTTTCGGCAAGATCGTACCAAAGTCCCTGATTCGCCGTTCATTATAGATGTTCGGAAACATCTGCACCACGAAAAAAAACGGGGCCTGCCGGCCCCGTGTGTGGCGAAAATCCCGATTTGGCGGCGCAGTCAGGTTCCGAGGAAGGTACCAGCGGCGAACCCGGCACTGGCGGCGAATTCGCCAGCGGACATCTTCTTGCCGTCTTCGGCCTTCACCCGCATCACTTCGATGCGCCCGCCCTGGCAGCCCACCTTGAAGCTCGCGTCAGTCACGTCGGTGATCTCGCCCACCTTGCCGCGGGTGTCGCCGAACGTCCGGTAAGGGTGCTTGCGCGCGTCGAAGATCTGCAGTTTCCTGCCGCCGAGCGTGGTCCACGCCCCCGGGGCAGGATTGCAGCCGCGGATCAGGTTGTAGGTGAAGTCGACGTGGCCGGCCCAGTTGATCCGCGCCTCGGCGTCGCGGCACCACCCCTCGTAGGTCGCGTGGGTCTCGTCCTGCACCACCTCGCGGTACCTGCCGGCCACGACCAGATCGGCCGCTTCCAGCATCGCGTCCACGCCCATCGGATAGAGCTTGTTGAAGTAGACCTCGCCGATCGTCTCGTCGGGGCCGATCTCGCACTCCTTCTGCAGGATGACGGGCCCCTCGTCCAGGCCGTCGGTGGGCCGGAAGATGGTGAGTCCGGTTCGCGTGTCGCCGCGGATGATCGGCCAGTTGATCGACGACGGGCCGCGGTACTTCGGCAGCAGCGACGGGTGGTACTGGATGGTGCCCAGTCGCGGGATGTTCACGAACGCCTGTGGAGCGAACTGCAGCACGTAGGCCATGATGCCGATGTCGGCGCCCAGATCGCGCATCGCCGCCTCCGCCTCCGCCGTCTTCAGCGACGGGAACTGGTGCACCGTCAGCCCGTGCTCGAGCGCCGCGACCTTCAGCGGGTCGGCCTTGCCGCCGGCCTTCTCCGGCGCGCAGAACACTGCCGCCACCTGATCGCCGCGCGCGAGAAACTTCTCGAGCACCGACTTGCCGAAATCCTGCTGTCCGATGATCACGACCTTCATCTGCGTCCCCCGCCTCTGCGTAAAGTGGTGCCCGGCTACTTCTTCTTCGGCGGCGCGCTGAACGCGCCCGCAGCCTTCATCGCTTCGACCCGCGCCGCGTCGTAGCCGAGCACCGCGCTCAGCACCTCGTCGGTGTGCTCGCCGAGCGTGGGCGAGCGTTCGATCTTCGCCGGCGAGGCAGACAGCTTGATCGGCATGCCCACGTTGTACCAGCGGCCGCGCTGCGGATGATCGAGCTCGACCATCATCTCGCGGCCCTTGACGTGTTCGTCCTTGAACAGGTCCTCGGTGGACATGATCGGCCCGCACGGCACGTCGAGCTCGTTGAGGATCGCCATCATCTCGCGCTTGGTGTGCTTCTGCGCGAACTCGGTGATCAGCTGCCACATCGAGGTCTGGTTGCGGCGTCGCTCGTCGATCGTGGCAAAGCGCGGGTCGGTGTCGAGCGTGGGCTCGTGCACCTCGGGTCCGATGCGCTTCGCCAGCGCCGCCCAGACGGCCTCCTGGACGACGACGTAGATGAAGTCGTTGGGGCCGCCGGGGGCGCAGCGGATCGCGTTCCCGAGCTGGCCGCCGCCGGAATCGTTGCCGGCGCGCGGCGTCTCGCCCATGCCCTTGTGCGTACCCACGGAGTATTCGGCGAGGGGACCGTGCCACAGCCGCTGATGGTCGCGCCACTTGACGCGGCAGAGGTTCATCACGCCGTCCATCATCGCCACCTCGACGTACTGGCCGACGCCGGTGCGATCACGCTGATGCAGCGCGGCGAGCAGACCGATCGCCAGGTGCAGCCCGGTACCGGAGTCGCCGATCTGTGCCCCGGTGACGAACGGCGGGCCGTCGGGCACACCGGTGGTGCTCATCGCTCCGCCCATCGCCTGCGCGACGTTCTCGTACGCCTTGAAGTCGGCATACGGCCCCGTCGAGCCGAAGCCCTTGATCGATCCCATCACGATGCGCGGGTTGATCTGGTGGATCTTCTCCCAGGTGAAGCCCAGACGGTCGAGCACGCCGGGACCGAAGTTCTCCATCACGATGTCGCACACCTTGAGCAGGTCGGCGAACACCTGCTTGCCCTGCTCGCTCTTCATGTTCACCGTGATCGAGCGCTTGTTGCAGTTGAGCATCGTGAAGTAGAGGCTGTCGGCGCCGGGCACGTCGCGAAGCTGCCCGCGCGTCGCGTCACCCTGCGGCGGCTCGAACTTGATCACGTCCGCGCCCATCCACGCGAGCAGTTGCGAACAGGTCGGGCCGGCCTGCACGTGCGTCATGTCCAGGATGCGTACGTCCTTCAGAGCTTCCATCGTCTTCTCCAGATGCTGCAACTGAGGGGCGGCCGGAGGCTACTTCTTCTTCGCCGCGGTCGGGTTCAGGCTGGTGATGCGTCCGCTTTCCGTGCCGGCAGTCTCGTCGATCACCGCGTTGATCAGCGTCGGGCGGCGCGATGCGATCGCCTGCTCCATCGCCTGGCGCAGTTCGGCCGGTGTCGTCGCGTGCACGCCCACGCCGCCGAACGCCTCCATCAGCCTGTCGTACCGCGCCCCCTTCACGAACACCGTGGGGGCGACGTCGGGAGTGCCGCTCGGATTCACGTCGGTGCCGCGGTACACGCCGTTGTTGTTGAACACGACGATGCACACCGGCAGGTTGTAGCGGCAGATGGTCTCGACTTCCATGCCCGAGAAGCCGAACGCGCTGTCGCCCTCGATGGCGATCACCGGGTCGTCGCCGACCACCGCCGCTGCGACGGCGAAGCCCATGCCGATGCCCATGATGCCCCAGGTGCCCACGTCGAGCCGCTTGCGCGGCTTGTACATGTCGACGATGCTGCGCGTGAAGTCGAGCGCGTTGGCGCCCTCGTTCACCAGCACGGCGTCGGGATTGGCCCTGACGATGTCGCGCACGACGTTCAGCGCGCTGTGGAAATTCATCGGCACCGGATCCCTGGCCAGCATCTCGGCCATCTTCGCGATGTTCCTGCTCTTGCGCTCGGCGATCGCGCCCAGCCACTGAGCCGGGGGCTTGCGCCAGTCCGAGCCGATCCCCGACAGCAGCGCGGCGACGCACGACCCGATGTCGCCGACCACCGGGGCGTCGATCGGCACGTTGCTGTCGGCCTCCTGCGGCGAGATGTCGATCTGGATGAACTTCTGACCGCCCCACGCCTTGTGATCGCGTCCGCCCCAGGTCTTGCCCTTGCCGTGCGACAGCAGCCAGTTCAGGCGCGCGCCGATCAGCAGGACCACATCGGCTTCGGGCAGCACGTAGGAGCGTGCCGCGGCCGCCGACTGCTCGTGCGTGTCGGGCAGCAGGCCTTTGGCCATCGACATCGGCAGGTAGGGAATGCCGGTTCTCTCGACCAGCGCACGAATGTCGGCGTCGGCCTGCGCGTAGGCCGCGCCCTTGCCGAGCAGGATCAGCGGGCGCTGCGCGCCCCTGAGCAGATCGAGCGCACGCGCCACCGCGTCGGGCGCCGGGATCTGGCGCGGTGCGGGATCGACGACCTTGATCAGCGACCGGCGGCCGGCCTCGGCGTCCATCGTCTGGGCGAACAGCTTGGCCGGGAGGTCGAGGTAGACGCCGCCGGGACGGCCGGAGACGGCAGCGCGGATCGCGCGCGCAACGCCGACGCCGATGTCCTCCGCGTGCAGTACGCGAAACGCCGCCTTGCACAGCGGCCTCGCGATCGCGAGCTGGTCCATCTCCTCGTAGTCGCCCTGCTGCAGGTCGACGATCTCGCGCTCGCTGGAGCCGCTGATCAGGATCATCGGAAAGCAGTTGGTCGTGGCGTTGGCCAGGGCGGTCAGCCCGTTCAGGAAGCCCGGTGCCGACACGGTGAGGCAGATGCCCGGCTTCTGCGTCATGAAGCCCGCGATCGCTGCGGCGTTGCCGGCGTTCTGCTCGTGGCGGAAGGAGATGACGCGCATGCCTTCGGCCTGCGCCATCCGGGTGAGGTCGGTGATCGGGATGCCGGGCAGGCCGAAGATGGTATCGCTGCCGTTGAGCTTGAGTGCGTCGATCACCAGATGGAAGCCGTCGGTCTGCGGTGCGGCCACGCCGGACTCGGCGCCGGGCTGCGCGCCTTGGGCGGCGGGAATCTGCGGTTGTGCGGTGACCATGGAAGCCTCCTGTTTCTGCGAGGGCTGTATGGTAGGAAGGCGTCGGCGCTGCTCCCTTGACTGCGGTCAAGTTTCGCTGGCTGGAGCGGTTCCGGGGTGGCGGCTGTCACCTGCCCGGGTTCTGCCCGTGACAGCCCGTCGCGGCGTGGCCGCCGCGCCCTTGCGGCAGAAGCGGCGCGGGCGAGCGCCGACCGGCCCCGGTTTATACTCCGCGGCCCGTTGCGGATGCGGGGCACGATCGCTGCACCGCAGCATCACTGCGTCGGGCAGGCCCGACGCCCGTCGCCGACCTCATGACCTCGCTCGCCCGCCATCCTCACGCCAACGTCGTCCGGCTCCAGTTGCGGAGGAATCTGCTGCTCGCCGACCTGACGGATGCGGCCTGGCGTGATCTGGAGCCGCTGCTGTCGGTGGTCGACTACCGGAAGGGGGACCCGCTGGAGAGTCAGGGTGCGATCTCGATGGAGCAGTACTTCATCCTCGACGGCATCCTCAAGCGCGTGGTCTCCAATGCGAAGGGCAAGGAGATGATCCTGCGCTTCGCCAGCGAGCAGGATTTCGACACGAGCTACGCGGCGTGGCGGCTGGGTACGCCGGTGCCGTTCTCGATCCGGGCGGTCACTGCGGTGCGGGCAGCCAAGCTGTCGATGGAGGAGTGGGTCGACTTCCTCGACCGTCATCCGCAGCTGAAGGCGCGCTTCGAGTTCGAGGTGATGAAGCTGATGAGCGAGGTGATGGCGCACACGATCACGCTGCACCTGCTGGATGCGCCGGGTCGCGTCGCGCGCTTCATGCGCAAGCACCGCGCGCTGGTGGAGCGCCTGCCGAAGAAGGAACTGGCGGCCTACCTGAATCTGTCGCCGGAGACGCTGTCGCGACTGAAGCAGCGGGGAAAGATCCCGGTCTGACGGCGGTGCGCGGTCCGCTCGATGCGGGGGTGGTGAGCCGTGCGGCAGCGGCGGGCCCTGCGACGAGCACTTCAGCTCGGTATCCGCGCGATGCGGCGCGACACCCTGCTCCGTTCGTGTCCCCCGGCTTCGTGCGCGCCCGCGCGCCCGAAGCCTCCTCCTTTACCTCTCTGCGCAGGGTATCGCACCACATCGAGCGTGCACCGGGCAGTCGCCAGAGCGGCAGCGCCGCCCGCCGGCAGCAGGTAACGGCCCGGAGCCGGTCGGTGCCTCGGAGC
>CANGUQ010000018.1 GCA_947456915.1 Betaproteobacteria bacterium | reverse complement strand
CAACACCCGCTTCGCCGTCGCGCGCGCACGGCGCGGTGCGCCGGTTCGCCGTGATCTTCGCCACAGCCGCGGCAGCCGCCGCGCTCGCGGGCGTACCCGCGCCCGCGCTCGCCCAGGCCTGGCCCGCGAAGCCGCTGCGCATGATCATCCCGTTCACCGCGGGCGGCTCCACGGATCTGCTCGCCCGCGCGGTCGGCGCCCGGCTGTCCGAGGCTCTGGCGCAGACGGTGGTGTTCGACAACCGGCCCGGAGCGAACACGATCATCGCCTTCGAGCTGCAGGCGAGGGCGGGCGCGGACGGCTACACGCTGCTGATGGGCGGCTTCAACGGGATGGTGATGAATCCGCTCTTCTATCCGAAGCTGCCCTACGACGTGGAGCGCGATCTGGCGCCGATCGCACTGGTGGGCAGTTCGCCGCTGGTGGTCGTCGTGCACCCGTCGCTGCCGATCCGATCGATCAAGGACCTGGTCGAGTACGCGCGCGCGAATCCGGGCAAGCTCAACTTCCAGTCTTCCGGCAACGGCAACATCACGCACGTCGCGGTCGAACTGTTCATGACGATGACCGGCACCCGCATGCAGCACATCGCCTACAAGGGCGGCTCGGCGGGACTGCCCGACCTGCTCTCCGGGCAGGTGCCGATCAAGTTCGACACGCCGATCACCGCGATACCGTTCCTCAAGACGGGCAAGCTGCGCGCGCTCGCCGCCACCTCGCCGCGGCGCCTGTCCATCCTGCCCGATCTGCCGACGATCGCCGAACTCGGCTACAAGGACTACGAGGCCGCTACCTGGTTCTCGCTGGTCACGCGCCGCGGCACGCCGGCGGAGATCATCGCCAGGCTCAATCGCGAGGTCCGCCGCTTCGTCGACACACCCGAAGCACGCGAGACCTTCGCCGCACAGGGCATCGAACTCGCCAGCGGCACGCCGGAGGACCTCGCCGCGCTGATCCGGCGCGACCGGGCGACCTGGTCGGCGGTGGTCAGGCGCGCTGGCATCACGGTAGACCCGATCTGAGCCGCGGCCGCGCGATGCCGCGATTGCGCCACCAGTCCGCTCTCGTGCTGCTCGCCGCGGCACTGGCCTCGCTGCTTGTCGGCGCCTGCGGCACGATCGAGCTCGCGCCCCCGCCGCCGGAGCTGCCGCTGTTCAAGCGCATCGACGCCCGCGTGGGCGTCGTCTATACGTCGGCGGCGTACAACACGGCGATCGTCAACCCGCTGCTGCGCGTCGACGTCGGCAAGGCGAGCGTGCGCAACTTCGAGCGCGCGTTCGCCAGCATGTTCACCACGGCGATCACGCTGCCCGACTGGCCACCCTGGCGCGAACTCGACGCGCAGGCGCGCAGCCGCATCGACGCGGTGATCGAACTCGCACGGGTCGACGCCGAACTCGTGTTCGGCAACGACCGCAGCAGCAGCAATCCGTTGCTGCACGGCCTGACCGGCGGCGTACCCGACAGGGTCAGCATCGGCTATCACGTGTGCCTGTACCAGCCCGACGGCACGCCGATCCGCTGCTGGTCGACCTCCTCGCACCAGGTGCACCAGCGCCAGGTCGGCGAGTGCCTCGACCTGCGCACCTGCATCGGGCCGCAGGTCGAGATCGCGATGCGCGAGGCGCTCGCACGCTTTCTGCTCGAAGCGGAAAGCGATCCGGAGCTCGCCGCGTGGGCTGCCGGTCTCGCACAACGGGTGCAGCGTGAGAAGCGCTGAGCACATCTGCCGTGCCCTCGCCGGCGCGCTGATGGCGGCGCCGCTGCTCGCCGCCGCCACGCTGCCCGTCACCGCCGACCCGGTGCATGCTGCGCCGGTCTCGCTGCACGCCGCCCCTGTCTCCGTGCAACCTTCGGCTATCTCCCTGCAACCCGCCCCTGCCTGCCTGCACGCTGCCCCTGCCGCCGTGCAACCGGCCCCTGTCTCGCTGCACGCTGCCCCTGCCGCCGTGCACTCTTCCGCTGTCTCCCTGCAACCCGCCCCGGTCTACCTGCACGCTGCCCCTGCCTCGCCGCAACCCGCCCCGGTCGCCCTTCGACCCGCCCCTGTCTCCCTGCACGCGGCCTCTGCCTCCGTGCAACCTGCCCTGGCCTCCCTGCACGCCGCCCCTGCGGCCGTGCACTCTTCCGCTGTCTCCCTGCAACCCGCCCCGGTCTACCTGCACGCTGCCCCTGCCTCGGTGCAACCGGCCCCTGTCTCCCTGCACGCTGCCGCTGTCTCGCCGCCACCCGCCCCCGTCGGCCTGCAACCTGCCCCTGTCGCCCCGCAACCCATCACCGTCTCGCTGCGCATCGTCGCTGCCCCAGTGCACGCTGCCGCGGCCCCGCTGCGCGTCGCTGCAGCCCCGCTGGTCGAGCCGTCCCCGCCCGCGCTGTCACTCCGGGCCGGGCTCGTCTGGTGGCCAGCCGATCCCGCCGAAGCGGCGCGCGCCCTCGGCGACGAACTGTCGGTGTGCCTCACCGAGCGGATCGGCGAGGTCGCCCCGGAGATCGCGGTGGTGTCGCAGCGAGCCGTGCGCGACGCGCTGTTTCCGCTGCTCGAGCCCGCCACCCAGCCGGGCACGCTCGACGCCTTCCAGAAGCTGCTCGCGCGCGAAGACGTGCGCGCGCGGCTCGCGGGCAGGGGACTGCGCTACCTCGTCGCCTTTGCCGGTCGCACCGACAGAAGCGCCCCCGGCGGCCAGATCCTGTGCGGTGCCGGCTACGGCGGCGGGGGCTGCCTCGGCTTCGCGTGGCAGGACGAGACGACGCAGCTCGAAGCCGCGCTGTGGCCGCTCGACGATGCAACACCCGTGCAGCGCGAGCAGGCACGCAGCGAAGGCACCAGCCTGTGGCCGGCATTCGCGCTGCCGATCCCGATCCCGGCGCGCACGCGCGCTGCCGCCTGCCGCGATCTGGGCACGCGCATCGCGACCGCGATCCGCGAGGCCGAGACGGCGCGCGGCAACCGTCGCTAGCCGGCCAGCGCGCCGCCGCAGCGCGCGATACCCGCGTCCGGGCCGGGTGAGACCACGCGCACCCGCGCACCGCGCACGCGGCACCCTGCCCCTCAGCGCGCGAACAGCTCCTCGAGCGCGCGCGCGCTTTCAGCGCCGATGCGGCGCATCGCCTCGCTGGTGACCCGACCGATGATCTCTTCGGACGGCCACGCATAGGTACGCTCGGTAGCCATCGCCGACACGTTGCGGTCCTGTCCGCGCACGCGCAGCACCAGCTCGACCCGCGTCTCGATGTCCCAGTACAGCGCCGTGGCCGGCGTGACCACGTCGAACACGCGGATGCCGCAGAGCACCGACTGCGGCTCGGACACGCCCATGCGCGCGAGCACCTGCGCCGCCTGCGCCTCGATGACCTGCTGCACCAGCTCGGTTTCGTAGGGCTCGATCGCGATCCGCCCCATGGAAATACCGCCGATCGTCGTGCGCTCGAGCTTCGCCTCTCGCCGCAGGTCGCTCACCTGCACCTTCGCCACGCGCGGCGCGGTCGTGGCCGACAACTGCGCGACGTCGACCTTCACCTTCACGTGCCCGCCGTCGGCGGCACAGCCGCCAAGCAGCATCGCGATCGCGGCACAGGCAAGCAGGACGGCAGCGGGTCTGCGGATCGGCTTCATGAAACCACGCTACACGATCCCGCAGCGGGCGGTCAACACGGCGCACCGTCAGCGCTTCGCAAGCACGCACAGGGTTCCCCGGCATCGCGTGCGCCGGATCGGGGCCGATTCACCGGCACGCACGGCGGCACGCACGCGCTGCCGCCCGCTCGCAGCGGGACGCGGCTAACGACGGCCGCGTCGCCGTGCGGCAGCCGCGCAGCACGAACGGTCCCAGCCACCCGCTGCGGTACGCAGCACCGTTCGGACCCGTTAGCCAGCGTCGCGCGCATTCACCGCCGGCACCCAGTGAAAGTCGCCGAGCGTGCGCTCGCCGTGACTCAGCGTGTTGGTGCCGAGCAGGACCGCGACCGCGAAACACTGCAGCGCCTTGAGCTGGACGAGCGCATCGGCTTCCCAGTTGGCGTTCTCGTCGCGAAGGAAGGCTGCAAGCATCTCGCGCAGCTTCGACAGCAGCCCGGACAGCCCCTGCGCGAGCAGCGTCTCCAGGGTGTCGTCCTCGCCGACCTCCGGGGGCGTGAGCAGATACTTCGCCACATGCACGCCCAGCTGCTGCGCGCTGTGCCATCCCGGCATCCGGGTATAGCCGGCATCGTCACGGGTGAATGCAGCGAGCACCTTCGACGCGGCGGCCTGCAGCGCCTGCACCGTCGCCTCGCCGCGGATCACCTGTACCGCGGTGTCGAACAGCTCGCCGATCAGTGCGGACACGACCTGCGGCGAGCCCAGATAGTCCGGCTGCGCGGCGAGCAGCAGCCCCTGCGCGAACGGATCAACCGCCGGCCCGGCGAGCGGTTCGAGCAGATGCCCGCGAATGATCCGCTCCACCAGCTGCAGGTCCTCGGCGTCGTCGGTGCACGTGTACTGCTGCGGGTCGCGATTGACGAGCACCTCGCTCACGCGCGCGCCGCCGTCTGCCTCCGGCGCGAAGCCCACGTCGAAGATCAGGCAGCCGGTCCAGCTGCGGTGCATGCGCAGCCGCTCGCCGGTGCAGACGAGAAACCACTTCTGCTCCATCTGCGTCGGAAAGAACCCGCGCCGGATGCGCCGCATCTCGTCCGCGCTGTAGCGCAGCGGTGCACGAAGCACGGCGTGGCGCGCGGGCATCTCCTGCAGGTCGTTCCAGTCCTGCGGCTGCACCCGTGCGTGTTCGTGCCACGCAATCGCAGGCAACGCCGCTTCGGCGGCGCCGAGTATCGCGAGGTCGCGGGCACGCCCCTCGGCGTTGACGGTGAGCCCGATCAGCGCGCGCGCCTCGTCGAACCTCGCCCAGCGCACGCTCGCCGTCTGCCCGCCCGGATCCGCCGGCGGATGACCCGCATCCATCAGGTAGTAGTGCGTGCGTGACGCCGACCCGGCAAACACACCGTGCAGGCCGAGCCGGACCGTCGCCGTGTATCCGGTCTTCTCGCGCACCGCGCGCAGCGCGGTCTCCTGCTTCGACTCGCCGGGGCGTCGGCGCGTCTTCGCAAAGGTCCACGCGTAGCCCGCGTGCCGGTCGCGCGGCTCGCGCAGCAGCACCCGGTTGCCGCCGCTCACCACCACCCCGCCGCAGCTGTCCGCGCGCGGCGTCTTCCGCACGAACGCCGGATCGGTCTGCAGCGCGTGCAGCACCGACCACACCTTCCCGTAGAGCTTCGAGCGCGCATGCCCCTGGCGCTGGGCGACCTCGTCCTTGAAGTTGTCGTAGTCGATCGCCTCCGCCATCGCGGCAAGCGCTGCGGCCACCTGCGCGCGCGGCGCCTGCGCGCGGAACCGGTAGTCGGTGTCCGTGCTCTCCTCGATCGTCCCCAGCCCGGGCAGCCCGTGCTGTGCGAGCGCGACGAGATCGGCGCGCACACGAGCGCGCACGGTGAGCGTTCCGGCGCTGGCGTCGCCCGGTTTCTGCACGATGCTGAAGAATCCGAACGGTGTGATCAGCCACATGCGTGGTCTCCCTGGTCTGTAACGATGCAGAGCGCCGGAATGCGTCCGGCGCCCCGCAGATCACTGAGGCTGTTCGGCCACGGCAGACGCAGGCGGGCGTTCGGTCTGCACGGGCGCTGGCAGCACGAGCGTGCACCGCCGCGCGATGGCTGCCTGCTGAATCGCATCCCATTCGCCCTTGAGCCTCGCGTACTCGGCTTCCTGCTGACGCGTACCGCCGAGGAAGAACAGGGCAGGCAGGAAGAGCACGACACTGGCCGTCGTGATCAGGACGTCGTTCTGTGCGGCCTGATCGAGCCGCGCGCCCAGTTCGGTCGCCCGGCCGTGGACCCGCTTCATTTCTGCCGAAAGCTGGTCGCAGTCGAGGGACTGGTAGAGCAGAGGAGACACCGAAAGCGGCACGATGTCCCGCGACGCGGTCGAGCACCCGGCAACGCCGAGGGCAATGCACAGCAGGATGGCACAGGTCTTCTGCAGTCGAATCATGGTGGAGGTCTCGCGTGAGGTCGTGGGAAGGAGGCAAACGACCCGCGAACCGGAGGACCTGTCCACCGCAACGCATCGTCGACCCGGCACTGCTGCAAGCCTCGATGCTCGCAGCCCGGTGCCTCATCCCCTGCGCCTGCTCACCCGCAGCACTGGCGCGGCAAGCAGCCGCATCGCTCGGCGCAGCCGGGCGGCCGTGTATCGGCGTGCCCGCCCGAATACCGCCTCGGACTGCCGCCGCGCTGTGCGCTCACCCTCACCGCCCGCCGCGCTGCCGCCTCGCCCGATCGGCGCCGCCCTCGACCGCAACCCGGCCCCACACCGCGCGATTGAGCGCGCCCTGTACGGGGTGCTACGTTGAAACCGTGCGAGCCGGGAAGTGCGCACCTCCGCGCAGCGACGCACGCAGCGACTGGCCGGGGGTCGTCGCTGGGCTCAACGTCGTCAAGCGATGGTTCGCCGATCCGGGCACTTCGTTACCTGACCTGAAGCGCTGCATCGCGACCCGTCTGCAGGGTTCAAGAGCATCACCGACGCCGAGCGCGCCAAGGCCCTGAAGATCGTATGAAGCCGGACCCCCGCACTGTCGCGCTTGTGCTGGTGGCGGTACCCGTGGTCCTCGCCAGTGCATTCGCTGTCAACGCGCCCTCGCGCGCCCAACCCTCGAAGAGCCCCGCCATGAGCACACCTCCGACTGCAAGCCGCCCCCCGGCGCCCGAAGTGGCCCCCGTCGAACACGACGGCGTGCGCTACCAGCAGGACCGGACCGACGAGCGCCAGGGCGATCAGAACGGCGGCTATCTGGTCGCCATCGACGCGAAGACCGGCGCGCGACTGTGGCGGCTGAAGGTCTACGACGTGCCCGATCACCGTGCGGCCGGCGTGTCGGGCGGCGGCATCTACTTCCGCTCGATACGCGTTACCCCCGGCGGGAAGACGCTCGAGATCGAGAACGAGTTCGGCGGACGGTACCGGGTGGACATCGTGCAGCGCACATCCACCCGGATCGGCGGTCCGCCGATGACGGCTCCGCCGAGCCCGCCGGCTCCACCCGCACCGCCCAGGCCGAAGCCGCAGTAGCGGGCGAAGCACGCCGCAGTCGACGCTCAGGCGCCCGGCTTCCCGCGCGCCTGAGGCCCGGCGCGGTGTTCGACCAGACCCGAGGCGAACAGCTGCATCCCCTGCAGGACCGCCTGCCGGTCCGCGCGGCCGAGTCCCCGGATCGCGCCGGCCACCTGACGGTTGGTGCGGCGGTGGATGTCCTGCAACACGCGCCGCCCTCTGGCAGTGAGCACGAGCGTGCGCGCCCGACGATCGGTCGTGGATGCCGTCGCCCGCACCAGGCCGCGAGCGGCGAGATCGGTGAGCAGTCTGCTGGTGGCCGACTTGTCCAGCCGCAGCACGTCCTTAAGCTGCGAGGCCTGCAGGCCCGGGTGGATCTCCAGCTCGAGCAGCGCGTGCACCTGCGAGGCCGTGAGCTGCGTACCGGCCAGCGTCTGGCCGAGGAAACCGAGTTCGCGCACCAGCGTACGCGCAGCGAGCCTGATGCCCAGCACCAGCGACGCCGGAGGGTCGCCGCGCGCGGGGCGCGGCACGGGACGCGCTTTTGGTTGCATCGTGCAACTACACGCCTATAATAAAGTTACATTGCGCGCCGCGATTGCCCGACGCGGATGCGGCGACGGCGGTACCTGCGACAGCCGATGCTGCGACCACCGCGGTGTATGTCGCGACAGCTGCAACCGCACGCGACCGCGTGCGGTTGCGTGCCGACCGACCGCGCTGCGAACCCGCGCCGGGACACCGGGCACCGCCGCGCGAACGTCCGTGGAGATCCTGCACCGTGCCTGGCGACGTACGAAATCCATTCGATCATAGCAGCGCGTCGCCGGTGGCCGACGACGTCGACCTGATCGAGTGGTACTTCTCGCAACCCTGGTCCGACGGACTGCCCGTCGTGCCGCCCACGCCAGCCAAGGTCGACGAGATGCTCTGCGCTCTGGGCGGCGACGGTGCCCTGATCGAGTGCCGCATACCGCCGCGCTGGGGCAGTCTCACCCGCGAGGCACTCGCGGTGACGATGGTGATGGCCGGCTGCCGCCCCGAGTACGCGCCGATCGTGCGCGCCGCGGTACTGGCGATGTGCGAGACCGGCTTCAACCTGAACGGCCTGCAGGCGAGCACGCACATGGCTGCGCCGCTGCTCGTGGTGAACGGTCCGGTGCGCGCCCTCACCGGCATGAACGCGGGCTGCAACGTGTTCGGCCCGGGCAATCGCACCAACGCGACGATCGGGCGGGCAGTGCGCCTGATCATGCTGGCCACCGGCGGCGGCATTCCCGGCGAACTCGACAAGGCGACGCTGGGGCATCCGGGCAAGTACACGTTCTGCATCGCCGAGAACGAGGAGGCGAGTCCGTGGGCGCCCTACCACGTGGAGAAGGGCTACGCGGCCACTGACAGCACGGTGTTCGTGATCGCCTCCGAGGCCCCCTACAGCGTGAGCAATCACGTGGCGACCGACCCGGAAGGCATCCTGGACAGCATCGCGTCCACCATGAGCGGCATCGGGCACAACAACGCACTGATGGGCGGTTCGTGCACGGTGGTGATCGGCCCCGAGCACGCGCAGACGATCGCCCGGCACGGCTGGACCAAGCACGACGTGCGCAGCTACCTGTGGATGTACTCGGGCAACCGGTTCGACGCCCTGAGCTTCGGGCACCGCTACGGCAAGGTCTACAACCGCAACCTGCCGCGCTGGTACAGGCGTGAGCCCGACTCGCGCATCCCGATCGTCGAGACTGCCGAAGACATCCACCTGTTCGTCGCCGGCGGCACCGCCGGTCGCTTTTCCGCGTTCCTGCCGGGCTGGGGCAACGTCACCGTCCCGGTGCTGCGCGCCCTCGACGCTGCGCCGCCGCGCGCAGCCCTGTGCGAGGACGGAACGTGCCGGCTGTGAACCCATGACCCCGTCACCGGAGCGCACGACCATGCCCCAGACCGTCTACGACCCCCGCGGTCCCGTCGAACACCAGGTGAAGCCGCTGGCCGCGCGAATCATCCGCCTCGACGGGCTGCGGCTCGCGGTGCTCGACAACACGAAGTGGAATGGCCGCAGGCTGCTGGAGTACACCGTCGAGAGCCTGCGCCCGCTGGCGGCGTTCGGCACCGTTACCCTGTACCGCAAACAGACCTACACACGCTTCGCCGACCCGGCGCTGCTCGCCGGCATCGCCTCCGGGAACGACATCGTGCTCTCCGCAATCGGCGACTGAGGATCGTGCACGTCGTGCTGTATGCACGACGCCGCGGCGCTCGAGGAACTCGGGCTGCCCACTGCCGTGATCATCACCACCGAGTTCGAGCGCGAGGCAGCGATGCAGCGCCTCGCCCTCGGCTTCGCCGACCTGCGCCCGGTCGTCGTGGAGCACCCGATCAGCACGCTGTCGGAGGAGGCGCTGCGCGCGCGCGCCGCGCAGGCTGCGCCGCAGGCGGTCTCGGTCTGGCTGGGCAGGACGTGAGTCGGTTGCGCGCGCCGTGAACGTTCCCGATTTCATCGCGCGCGCCGCGCGCCTGCACCCCGATCGTGCCGCAGTCGAGTGCGGGGCAGAGACGCGCACGGTCACCGAAATCGACCGTCGCTCGCGCCGTCTCGCCAACGCGCTGATCGGTCTGGGCCTGCTCAAGGGCGATCGGGTGGTGGTGCTGCACGAAAACTCCGCACGCTGCATCGAGTGCGACTTCGCGAGCGCACGCGCCGGACTCGTGCGGGTCTCGCTCAACCCGCGTACCACCCCTGGCGAAGCGCGCTACATCCTCGAGCAGGTGCAGCCGCGCGCGATCGTGTTCGGCGCGGGATTCGACTGGCTGCCGCCGCTGCTCGACGATCTCGGGCAGCAGACGCTGCGCATCGGCGCGCAGCCCGGCGCCCTCGCGCTGGACCCGCGCGCCTGCGACTACGAAGCCTTGCTCGAACACGCCGCCGACACCGCTCCCTCGGTCGCGATCGACGACGAGGATCTGCACTCGATCTTCTTCACCTCCGGCTCGAGCGGCAAGCCCAAGGGCGTGATGCTCTCGCACCGGTCGATCGTGCAGGCGGCGGCCAACGTGCTGATCGAGTTCGGGCCGCAGCAACCCGGCGAGCAGATCCTGCTGCTGCAGCCGCTCAGTCACGGCAGCGCCTACTTCGTGCTGCCCTGCTTCCTGCGCGGCTGCTGCATCCGGCTCATGCCGCAGTTCGACGCCGAGGCGGTGATAGAGGCGATGCGCTCTCCGGCGCTGCAGACAGTCAAGATGGTGCCCACGATGCTGCAGCGACTGCTCGCCGTGCCGCAGGTGGCCGCCCACCACTATCCCGGGCTGCGTCAGATCATCTACGGCGGCAGTCACATCGCGCCGGCGGTGCTCGAGCGGGCGATCGAGACCTTCGGCGGGCGGCTCGCGCAGCACTACGGGCAGAGCGAGGCGCCCTCCACCATCACCGTGCTGCCGCGCGAAGACCACGGCCGGGACAACATAGGACAGACGATCCTGCGCTCGGCGGGACGCGCGTGGACGTCGGTGGACGTGCGTATCGCCGGTCCTGACGGCATCACCCTCTCCGCCGGGGTGCAGGGCGAGGTAGTGGTGCGCGCGCCGCATGTGATGAGCGGGTACTGGCAGCGGCCGGAGCTCACCGCGCAGGTGCTGCGCGAAGGCTGGCTCCACACCAGCGATCACGGCGTGCTCGACGAGCGCGGCTATCTGCACCTGCTCGGGCGCACGGACGACATGATCATCAGCGGCGGCTACAACATCGCGCCGCTGGAGGTCGAGGACGCGCTGCTGCGGCACCCGATGATCCGCGAGGCCGCCGTCGTCGGGCGGGCCGACGAGGAGTGGGGCCACGTCGTGGTCGCCTTCGTGTGCGTGCAGCCGGGCACGCTGACCGCAGCGCAGATCGGCGACCACTGCCGCGGACTGCTCGGCTACAGGAAGCCCCGGCAGGTGTTCCTCGTCGACGAGCTGCCGAGGAACGCGAACGGCAAGATCGACAAGGCGGCCCTGAAGGCTGCCGCCGCTGCCCGCGGATGAACCAGCCAGAGGAGGATCGACAATGTCGGTGAATCGGACCCATGCAGCAATCGCAACCGTCGTCTGTGCAGGGCTGTGCGCCCACACGTGGGCGCAGTCCTACCCGAGCGCGCCGGTGCGGGTGATCATTCCGTTCCCGCCGGGGCAGGCGACCGATGTCATCGGCCGTCTGGTCAGCCAGCGGCTCACCGACGCGCTGGGCAGGCAGTTCATCATCGACAACCGTCCGGGCGCCGGCGGCATCATCGGCGCAGAGGCGGTCGCCAAGGCCACGCCCGACGGCTACACGCTGCTGGTGAGCGCGAGCGGCACGATGGTGATCAACCCCAGCCTGTATCGAAAGCTCAGCTACGACCCGCTGAAGGACTACGAGCCCGTCTCGCTGCTGGGCCTGATCCCGCTGGTGGTTGTCGCGCACCCGTCGCTGCCGACGAAGACGATCAAGGATCTGGTCGCGCTCGCCCGCGCCAATCCGGGCAAGCTCAACTACGGGTCCTCGGGGCCGGGTACCGCACAGCACCTGGCGATGGAACTGCTCAAGCACCGGGCCGGGATCGACGTCGCGCACGTGCCGTACAAGGGCAGCGCACCGGCGACCACGGATCTGATCGGCGGGCACATCATGCTGATGTTCGACACCATCGCCTCCTCGCTCTCGCTGATCAAGGCCGGGAAAGTGAATGCGATCGCGGTGGGTTCGTCGACCCGCTCCTCGCTGCTGCCCGACGTGCCAACGGTCGCCGAGTCGGGCATCAGGGACTTTCAGGCCATGGGCTGGGCGGGCATGCTCGCCCCGGCCAGAACGCCGCGGGCGATCGTGCAGCGGCTCAATGCGGAAGTGGTGCGGGTCCTCGCCGACGCCGACACGCGCCAGCGTATCGTCGCGCTGGGGCTGGAGCCGATGTCGAACTCGCCGGAGGAGTTCTCGGCGTTCATGAAGTCGGAGATCGCCCGCTGGAGCGAGGCGGTCAAGGCCGCGAAGGTCTCGCTCGACTAGCGGCGCCGCCGCGCACGCTCAGTCCACCTCGACCAGCAGCGCGTCCCCCTGCCCGAACCCCCCGCAGATCGCGGCGACACCGCGTCCGCCGCCGCGCCTGCGCAGAGCGTTGATCAGCGTCATCACGATGCGCGCGCCGCTCGCCCCGAGCGGGTGGCCGATCGCCACCGCGCCACCGTGCACGTTGGTGCGAGCGCGCAGCGCCTGCGCCCGCGCCCGGTCCGCTCCGGCCAGCACCAGCGTGCTCACCAGCGGCGTGGCGGCGTAGGCCTCGTTGATCTCGATCAGATCGAGCGCATCGGGCGCGATGGCGGCGCGTTCGCACGCAGCGACAATCGCCAGCGCCGGTGTCGACGTCCCCGAAGTCGGGCCGCCGCAGACCTGCGCGTGGCCGAGCAGCCGCGCTAGCGGCGCCACGCCCAGCTCGCGTGCACGCGCAGCCGAGGTGAGCAGCAGGAACGCCGCCCCGTCGCTGAGCCCCGGCGCGTTGCCGGCGGTCACCGTCCGTCCGCCGTATACCGGCGCGAGCTGGGCGAGCTTCTCGAGCGAGGCATCGCGGCGCGGCGACTCGTCGGCGGCGAGCGTCGTCGCGGCACCCTTCGCGTCCACGCCCTCGACGACGAATCGTTCGAAGCCGAAGCAGCCGGCCGCCTCGGCGGCGAAGTACCGCTGGTGACTCGCGAGCGCCCACTCGTCCTGTTCGACCCTGTCCACCCCGTGCTTCAGCGCCTCGTCGCCGCTGTACACCGGGATCGGCTGCGCCACCGTCAGCCCCCGCATCAGCAGCGGGTCGGTGCTGGTCACGTCGCCGATGCGCGGCTTCTGCCGGGGCCACAGCACCGGCGTGCGGCTGAGCGACTCGAAGCCGCCGCACACCGCGGCGCGCGCCAGACCGAGCCTGATGTCGTTCATGCCCAGAGCGATGGCGGTCATGCCCGAGCAGCACGCGCGGTCCACGGCAAGCGAGACCGTCTGCTGCGGCAGCCCCGACAGCAGCACCGACTGGCGAACCGGAGTGAGCACCCCGGCGCTCAGCATGCCCACCCCGCCATAGACGACGTCGACGTCCTCGCGCAGCGCCACTGCCCGGTGCAGCACTTCGTCGATCGCGAGCGCACCCAGCCTCGGCGCCTCGATCTGCCGCAGTGCGCCCTCGAAGCGGCCGAACGGCGTTCGCGCGACAGCGACCACCACGACGTCGCGCAGATCGCTCACGTCATTCCTTTCTCGGGCTGGCGCGGCCCGTACCGCTGCCACCGCGCGCGTGGGTGTGGATCGCCGCTCAGGACGCTACTCCCCCTTGATCCCCGCCGCCTTGATCACCACTGCGAGCTCGGCGATCTCGGCCTTCATCCGGGCGGCGAGTTCGCCCGGGGTGCTCGTCTCCTGATCGAGGCCAAGCTTCGCCATCGTCGCGCGCACCTCGGGCGCCTCGAGCGCACGCATCGCGTCGTTGCGCACGCGTTTGACGATCGCCATCGGCGTGCGCGCAGGCAGGAACAGCCCGAGCCAGGCGACGTTCTCGAACCCCGGGTAGCCGAGTTCGGCCACCGTGGGCAGATCGGGCGTCACCTTGTGGCGCTTCGGGCCGGTGGTGGCGAGCGCGCGCAGCTTGCCGCTCGCGACGTGGGCGATCGTCGAGGGCACCGCCCCGACCATCATCGGCGGCTCGCCGCCGAGCACCGCGGCGATCGCCGGCCCCGCGCCCTTGAACGCGACGTGGGTGATGTCGAAGCCGGCGCGGCGCTTGAGCAGTTCGGCGGCGAGGTGCAGCGACCCGCCGACCCCGCTCGAGCCGTAGTCGATCGCGCCCGGCTTCTGCCGGGCCAGTGCGATCAGCTCCTTCAGCGACTTCACCGGCATCGTCGGGTGCACCAGCACGATGTGTTCGTGCGTGGCGAGCACCGTGACCGGCTGCAGGTCCTTCTCGACGTCGAACGGCAGCTTGTACAGGCTCGGGGCCGCGGTGAGCTGGGTGTTCAGCGCGAGCAGCACCGTGTGCCCGTCCGGATTGGCACGAACGGTGATCTCGGTGGCGATGTTGCCGCCGGCGCCGCCGCGATTGTCGACGACCCACGGCTGGCCCATCGCTTCGCCGAGCCGGGGCGTGATGATGCGCGCGAGTGCATCGGTGCTGCCCCCGGGCGGAAAGCCCACCAGCAGCCGCACCGGCCGGGTGGGATACGCGAGCTCCGCAGCCAGCGCACTGCCGCCGCACAGCAGGGCAGGCAGCAGCAGGAATGAGCCGGTACGCGTGCCGGTCGTTGCGTGTGTCATCGCAGCAGCCTCCCAACCACCCTCGACCAGACCATTGTAGACCGATGGCCGTGCCGTTTGACGGGTGCGCCGCGGCCGCCGCATACTTTTTCCGGCTTCGAGCCGCGACGCGCACCGCCCGAGGACGAACGCCAGATGTCCCGACCGATGATCCTGCAGGATGCCGTGGCGATGCGCGCGATGCTGATCGCCGCCGGCCTGCTGTGCAGCAGCGCAGCTGCGGCGGCCTCGGCGTCGACCGCCGACTATCCTGCGCGCACGGTCCGCATGCTGGTGGGCTTCGCGCCCGGCGGCGGCACCGACGTGCTCGCGCGGCTGTTCGGCCAGCGCTTCATCGAGGCCTGGGGTCAGAACGTGATCGTGGACAACCGCGTCGGCGCCGGGGGCAACATCGCCGCCGAGATCGCCGCCCGCGCGAGTCCCGATGGTTACACGCTGCTGATGGCGGTGTCCTCGATCGTGATCAACGAGAGCCTGTACGCGAAGGTCGGCTACAGCACGGTGCGCGACTTCGTGCCGATCGGCCTCTCGGGCGTGTCCACCAACGTGATCGCGGTGCACCCGTCGGTGAAGGCGCAGTCGATGCGCGAACTGCTCGACCTCGCGAAGGCCCGCCCCGGCGAGCTCACCTACGCCTCGCCCGGCATCGGCCAGGCCTCGCACCTCGCGATCGAACTGCTCTCGACGATGACCGGCCTGAAGCTCGTGCACGTGCCGTTCAACGGCGGCGGCCCGTCGGTCGCCGCGGCCGTGGCCGGGCAGACGCAGGTGCTCACCGCGAGCCTGCCCACCGCGCTGCCGCACATCCGCAGCGGCAAGCTGCGCGCGCTGGGGGTGACCAGCACACGGCGCACGCCGCTCGCGCCCGAACTGCCCACGATCGCCGAGAGCGCCAGCCTGAAGGACTACGAAGCCGACGTCTGGTACGGGCTGCTCGCCCCGGCCGGCACGCCCGCGCCGATCGTGGCGAAGCTCAACGCCGAGATGGGCCGGGTGCTCGCGCTGCCGGCGGTACGCGAGCGCTTCGCCACCCTCGGCTTCGAACCGGTGTCCACCACTCCGGCCCAGTTCGCGCAGCTGATCCGGGCCGATCTCGCCAAGTGGCAGAAGGTGGTGCGCGACTCGGGCGCGCGTGCCGAGTAGCGCCCGCGCGGGTTCAGTGAATGATGAAGCCGCCGTCCACGACGATGTCCTCGCCCTGCAGGAACCCCGGGCTCGACGAAGCCAGGAAGAACGCGACCTCGGCGATCTCGGCCGCCTCGCCCAGGCGCCCAACGGGCACCCTCGCGATCAGCTGCGCGGTGACCTCCGGCCCGTTCACCGCGCGCCGCCCGGTGTCGATCGGGCCGGGGCTGATCGAATTCACCACGATGTTGTCGCGGCCCAGCTCGAAGGCCATCGACTTCGTGAGGTGGATCACCGCTGCCTTGGTCAGGCCGTACAGCGCGCGCTTGTCGAAGGTGACGTGCCCGAGCTGGCTCGCGAGATTGATGATGCGACCGCCGCCCTGCGCGCGCATGATCGGCACCACCGCCTGCCCGGCGAAGAACGCCGCGCCGATGTTCACCGCCACCACCTTGTCGAACTGCTCGCGCGTGTAGGTGCCGAAGCTGAACGAGGCGCGCGCCGCCGCGTTGTTGACCAGCACATCGATGCGGCCGAACCGCTCGTGCGCGTGCGCGATCATCCGCTCGGGCGCGCCCCGCTCGGCGAGATCGAGCAGCAGCGTCTCGACCCGCACCGCCGGGGCCAGCGCGCGGCAGGCAGCCGCAGTCGCTTCGAGTTCGGCGGCCGGGCCTTCGGCCACCACCAGCAGCGAGGCGCCAGCCGACGCGAAGCGCCGGGCGATCGCGTTGCCGATGCCGTTCGGTGTCGATGCACCGGTGACGATCGCGCACTGTCCTTCGAGCGTGTTCAAGGTCGGCTCCCGTGAGTGTCGAAAAAGTATCGACCGCGCGCGCACGCAGTGTCAAACATGCGCGGCCCGCATCGCGCCGAAGCGCGTCTTGACGCTGGTGAAGCGTTGTCCGACACTGCGCCGCAGAGGAGGATGGCTCGTGAAGAAGCTCACCACGCAGGCGGTCGACCGCTACCGCCACGACGGCTTCCTGTTCCCCGTGCCGGCCCTTTCGGCGGACGAAGCTGCGGCGTACTTCGCGCTGCTCGGCGACATCGAGACGCACATCGGTTCGTCGCTCTCGCGCAAGGACAACGGCCAGTGGCGCTCGTGCGCACACGTCTACCTGCCGCAGTTCGACCAGCTGGTGCGCGACCCGCGCATCGTCGATGCGATCGAGGACCTGCTCGGCCCCGACCTGCTCGTCTACACGAGCACATTCTTCATCAAGGACCCGGGGGCGCCGACCTTCGCCGCGTGGCATCAGGACGCCACCTACTTCGGCCTGCGGCCGCACGAGCACGTGACCGCGTGGGTCGCGCTCTCCGATGCCGGCACCGTCGCCGGCTGCATGGAGGTGCTGTCCTCGCGCGGCGCGCCGCGCCAGTTCCACCACGCCGCCGCGCGGCTCGAGCACAGCATCAACGGCGCGGGCCAGACCATCGTCGAGAAGATCGACGAGACCGGCGCGGTACCGATGGCGCTCAAGGCGGGCGAGTTCTCGCTGCACCACACGCTGTGCGTGCACCGCTCGGCACCGAACGCGGCAGCGCACCGGCGCGTCGGCTTCGGCATCAGCTACATCCCGACCCGCTGCCGGCTGGAGACCGCCCACCGGCTGGGCGCGGTGCTCGTGCGCGGCGAGGACCGCTACGGCCACTTCGATCTGCTGCCGCGGCCGCAGTCGCCGTTCGAGCCGGCCGCGCTGCAACGCCACGCCGAGGGCTACCAGCGCTACCGCGCGCACTACCGCGAGGAAGAGCAGCGGCACGAGGCGATGTTCGCCTGAACGAAGCGCCTGGCGCGGGGATCGCCACCCGCGCAGCAGTCGAGCGCCGCCACCGCAGCCGCGGGTGAAACCGCGGTGGCGCCGGGACCGAGGCCACCTCTGTCGGGCCCGGGGTCGAAGTCGGGGCGGCGCGAGGGATCGCGATCGGGGCGTGGCGCAGCTACTTTCGCTCGCGGATGATCTGCCCCCAGCGGGTGAGCTCGTCGCGCACGAACTGCTGAAACTCCTCCGGCCGCTTGCTCAGCACGAGCGGCAGGCCCGCTCTGGCGAACGCTTCCTGCGAGGCCGGGCGCTGCGCGACCTGCAGGCTCACCTCGTGCAGCCGCTCGACGATCGTGCGCGCGGTACCCGCGCGCACGAAGAAGCCGATCCAGTTGACGCTGCCCACACCGGGAAAGCCGGCCTCGGCGAACGTGGGCACCTCGGGTGCCTCGGGCAGCCGCGACGATCCCGTCACCGCGAGCGCGCGCAGGCGTCCGCCGCGAATCTGCGGCAGCGAGGCTGCGGCGGTGATGATGCCGAACTCGACCTCACCCCCGGCGATGGTAACCACCGAAGCCCCGGCGCCCTTGGATGGCACGTTCACCGCGTCGAAGCCCGCGCGCGCCATCAGCACCTGCATGTCGAAGTCGGCGTAGCCGCCGAGCGTGCCCGAGTAGTTCAGCTTGCCGGGCCGCGCACGCGCGAACGCGATGAAGTCCTTCAGCGTCGTCGCCGGCAGGCCGGCGTTGATGACGAAGAAGTTGTGCACCGCCGAGAGCTGAGTGACGCCGACGAAGTCCTTGCCCGGGTCGAAGCCGACGGTGGCCTGCTGCGACAGCGGCGCGACCGCGTTGGTCGAGACGTTGCCGATCAGCACGGTGTAGCCGTCGGCCGGCTCGCGCACCACCGAAGCGGCGCCCACCAGACCGCCTGCGCCCAGCCGGTTCTCGACCAGCACCGGGCGGCCGAGCAGCTCGGCCATGCCCGGGGCGAGGATGCGCGCGACGATGTCGTTCGCGCCACCGGTGGCGAGCGGCACCACCAGGCGTATCGCCCGCGCCGGCCACGCGCT
>CANGUQ010000017.1 GCA_947456915.1 Betaproteobacteria bacterium | reverse complement strand
GCCTACGACCAGCGGGTCTGGGCGCCGAACCGCGACACGGTGACGCGGCGGATGGACCACGCCTGCGACGAGGCCCGCCGGCGCCTGGGCGAACCCCTGCGCCGCGCCTACGGCGACAAGCCGGTCGAAGGCCTGGACATCTTCCGCACCGACCGGCCGAACGCGCCGATCCAGCTCTACATCCACGGCGGTGCCTGGCGCAGCAACACCGTGCGCGACCACGCCTATCCGGCCGAGACGGTGGTGCGTGCCGGTGCGCACTTCATCGCGATCGACTTCGACGACGTCAACGGCACAGAGGGCAGCCTGTTCCCGATGGTCGGCCAGGTGCGGCGCGCGATCGCATGGACCTGGCGCAACGCGCAGAGCTTCGGGGGCGATCGGAACAGGCTGTACGTCTCCGGTCGCTCGTCCGGCTCGCACCTCGGCGCCTGCGCGGCGATCACCGACTGGAAGGCGTTCGGCCTGCCGGCTGATGCCGTGAAGGGCTACGTCCTGCAGAGCGGCATGTACGACCTGCGCGGTCCGCGGCTGTCGCAGCGCAGCAGCTACGTGAAGTTCACCGACGAGATGGAGCACGAACTCTCGCCGCAGCGCCACCTCGCCCGCATCGGCGCGCCGCTGGTGGTGCTCTGGGGATCGGACGACTCGCCCGAGTTCCAGCGCCAGGGGCGGGACTTCACCGCAGCGCTGCAGAAGGCCGGCCGGCCGGTGCAGGGCATCCTGTGCGACGGCTACAACCACTACGAGATGGCCGAGAGCTTCGCCAACCCGTACGGGCCGGTCGGGCGAGCCGCGCTCGAACAGATGCAGCTCGCGCGGGCCTGATCCAGCGGCTGGCGTGACTGCACCAGCCGGAAGACCGTCGTCGTACCGAAGTCTTCACCGAACTCGGCGAGGGCCGGTGCTTCGCGTGTGGCGGAGTGCTCGGTACGTCCCCCGACCTGCATCATCGGCACGTCATGGTCGTCCGTTCGCCTGCGCTCAGGCATCACTCCCTGGAGAACGCCCACTGCCCGTCCTTGCGCACCAGTGATGCGTTCGCGACGTGTGCGGGGAATCGGTAACGTCCATCCTGCGTCAGGGCCGGAACCAGACCGCGGGTGATTCCAGGCGCGAACCAGAACACTTCACCGTCGGCCTTGGGCAGTTCCGCGTAGGGGTACCCCTCCGGCAGCAGCTTCGAGCTGATGCAGGTGTGCCGATTCGCGGAACCGCTGCAGCTTCCGCGCCAGGCTCGACCCGCAGGAACGGGCACCACGAGCACGAGTGTGGGCTGCAGTGACAGCAGGTAGAACCTGCAGGGCGGTGAGCGATTCGGACCGTCCCTGTCTCCGGTGGTCGGCCACGACGAGAATCCGTCGAGCGAGCGAAGATAGTCGTCGAGCTCGCGCTCCAGATCCTCCATCGGGAGCAGTTTTCCGGACGACAGGGTGAACGCGGTTCTGCATCGGCCTGGCCCCCAGATCTGCTCCAGTACGGGCCCCTTCGAGCACGAGTGCATGACCTTCGATCGCCCGTTGCCCGAGCCGTAGACCGGACCCTCGATCTTCGGCCGCGACTCGACAATCGGCGACTCGAACCACTCGCTCCACGTTGCGCATCCGGACAGGGCGAGGAGGACCACGGCGATCGCCAGCGCGCGTGGAATCATCCGGCGCACGATCCGCACGTTCGGGTGCGGCACCGCGGGCGAAGCGCAACCGCATTGCCTTGCTGGAACCGCCAGATCATGCACCCGGTCGCCTCGTGCTGCATCGCGCCCCTCCGTCTTTCGGTGAACCCGCGCGGTGTCCTGCGGTTGCCCTGTACAGGGCGCACCCGCGCGACACCACGAGAAGCTCGCTCCGCGTGACCTTCGTGCGAGCGATCGCTGCAGCTCCGTGGCCGGGTCGCGTCCGCATCAGAACCTGAGCAGGCCGCGCAGCGTGTTGACCACTTCCTTCGCCCTCTCGGCGCTCTGTGCCGCCGAACTCGCCGCCGACGGGGCAGACTGCGGCTGCGCCTGCTCGACCCGACGTTCCGCATTCGGGGGGGCGGGCTGCTGCGCGGGAGAGGTCGCTGCTGAAGTGGCCCCCGCCTGCGCCGGGACCGGCGCGCCCGCGCCAGTTGCGCCGGAAGCAGCCTCGGCAGCCCGCTCCGGCGGCTTGCCCACCCGCCAGGCGATCGGTGCAGCTTCCGCGGGAAGAGGCTGCTGCATCACCACCTGCAGCCGCGAGCGGTCGACCGCCGACAGCAGCGCCTCGAGCGTCTCCCTGTTCCGATAGACGGTTACGCCGCCGACGTTGACCCCGCCGCCGCCATCGACATTGCTCACGGTGGCCTGCACGAAGCCGACCCTGAACGCCGTGGACCTGCTCTTGAGCTCCTGATCGCTGAGACGAAACGTGATCTGCGGGTCACGCGTGGTCCTGAGTAGCCCGTTTGCGGTGATGAGTATCTCCAGCCTCATCCAGTCAGAGGGCAAGGCGGTCTCCTCTCTCTCCAGCGGCTCGTATTCCCCCCTGACAGCGGCGCGGTGACGGTCCTGGACAGCCTTTGCCTTGCGCTCGAAGTCGCCGGCCTCGGCGTACTTCCGATTGGCGAGGGCATTGTCGCGAGCCTTCTCCGCCTGCTTCGCTTCGCGGATGGCCGCAAAATAACCGGCGTTCAAGGTGTCGAACTCGGTCTTCAGCGCAGGCGGCAGCGCGTATATCGCGCGCATCTGCTCGAGCAGCGCGTCACGGCGCGCCTTGACCCGTGCTGCTTCGTCGGCCGGCATCCGGTACTCGTACACCGCGCGCACGCAACCGCGCACGGAGCCGATGGGTGTATCTCGACATGCGCTATCGTCGATGATCGTCGCCGGCGACCGCTCCAGTCACATGCCTGTCGGCGGCGCCGGCAGCGCCGCGAGCAGGTGAGCGGCGAGTTGCTTCGCGAACCTCAACTCCTCGGCCGTGCGCTTTCTCACGCCGTCGACACAGTCGGCGTGCGCAGACGGGACGGCGAGCAGCAGGATCGGGATCGCGAGTGCTGCACCCCTGATCGAGCGCAGTCGTTGCAGCACCGAAGACGCGAGGCTCACCCCGCGGTCAACCGGATTCCATCGCATGTCTTTCTCCGAACACGTTTCGCATCGGCAGGTGCCTGTCGGTATCGCGCGGCCGGAATGCCGGCGAGCCCGAGTTGCGCTCGCGCCTGCCGCGGGGACGAAGCGCAACCGGTCAAGAACGCTCCTGCCATACCGTCGCGGCAAGAGCACGACTTCACGCTCGCCGCGAGCGCATCCCGCCGCCCATCGCCACCCATGACCGCCATCGACTGCATCTGCAGCTGTCCCTTCTGCCGATCACTCCGCAGGCCGGCCGGCCGATCGGCGCAACGGCCTCTGCCGCCACTGCGGGCGCGAACTGCTCAACCTCGGTCCACCAGAGCGCGCAACGCCCCCGGCCAGACCCGCGCTTGCGGACCCTGCGTCAGAGGATGCTGCGGATCTGGCTGCCGTCCACCCGCACGACCGCCCCGTTGACGTAGCCCGCGCGCGCGCTCGCGAGGAACGCGACCACTGCGCCGAACTCGGCCAGTTCGCCGAAGCGTCCTGCCGGTATGTTCTCCACCCGCCGGCGCATGGCCTCTTCGACCGTGATGCCGAACAGCGCTGCGTTGGACGCCGTCGAATGGTGCACGCGCTCGGTGATGAACGTGCCGGGCAGCACGACGTTCGCGGTGACACCGTCGGCAGCGACTTCGTTCGCGAGTGCCTTGCTGTAGGCGGCGATCGCCGGGCGAAGCGTGTCATCCATCACCTTGTTCGGCAGCGGTGCGACCATGCCGCCGCCGCTGACGGTGAGGATGCGTCCGAAGCGCCGTGCGCGCATTGCAGGCAGTGCCAGCCGGATCAGCCGGATCGGGCTCTCGACCATCATTCGGAACTGCGGCGCGAGATCGTCCGGGTCGACCTCGCTCGCGAGCCCGAGCTTCGGTCCGGGATGATTGAGGAACAGGATGTCGATGTCTCCGCCCAGTGCGCGCACTGCTTCGGCGTACAGGCCGGCCATCGCTGCGGGATCGAAGAGATCGGCTGCGATCCCGACGGCGCGAACGTCGTGGGCTGCGGCGATCTCGCGGGCGGCTGCGTCGCAGCGGGCGGCATCGGACGACGACAGTGCGACCGAAGCGCCTTCGGCCGCGAGCGCCTCGGCGGCCGCACGGCCGAGCCCCCTGGTCGCAGCGAGCAGCAGCGCGCGTTTGCCGGCGAGCCCGAGATCCATCGCGCCGGGTGCAGCGCCGCTAGTCGACGCGAGCGCCCGAGACGCGCACGACTTCCGCCCACTTGGCGATCTCGGCGCGGATGAGCGCACGGAACTCCTCGGGAGTGCTGGTCGCGCTCTCGATGCCGAGGCCCACCAGCCGCGCCTGCATCTCGGGCGAGGTCGCGACCGCGTTCAGTTCCGCGTTGAGGAAGCGCACCAGCGGCGCCGGCACGCCGGCGGGCGCCAGGAACCCGTACCAGGCTTCGGCCACGTAGCCCGGCAGCGCAGACTCGTTCAGGGTCGGCAGGTCGGACAGCGGCGCGGTGCGCTTCGCCGTGGTCTGCGCGAGCGCCTTCAGTCGGCCCGCCTTGACGTGTCCGCCAACCGGGGCCATGTCGGTGAACAGGATCGCGATCTGCCCGGCCACCAGATCGGTGACCGCCGGGCCGCCGCCCTTGTAGGGCACGTGCACGATGTCCACGCCCGCCTTGTTCCTGAACAGCTCCGCCACGAGATGCAGCGAGCTGCCGCCGCCGGAGGAGCCGTAGTTGAGCGCGCCTGGCCTCGCGCGGGCGAGCGCGATCAGCTCGCGCGCCGAGTTCACCGGGAGGCCTGCATGGGTGACCAGAACGAACGCACCGCTCGCGACCTTGGCGAGCGGGACGAGATCCTTCAGCGGATCGAACCCGAGCTTGTACAGGCTCACGTTCGCCGCCATGGTGCTGACCGCGCCGATCAGCAACGTGTAGCCGTTCGGCTGCGAGCGCGCGGCGAGCTCCGAGCCGATCGAGCCTCCGGCGCCGCCGCGGTTGTCGATCACCACGGGCTGCCCCCAGCGCTCCGCGAGCCGCTGGCCGAACACGCGCCCGACGATGTCGTTCGAGCCGCCAGGCGGGAACGGCACGACGATACGCACCGGCCGGTTGGGAAAGCCCTCAGGCCCCGCGGCATGCGCAAGTGGCGCACCGGCGGCGCATGCGAGGGCGATGAGGCGCAGCAGGCAGGCCTTGAAAGCGGTCATTGCAGGGCGGTTTGGTCAGGGTGGGGAGCGCGCGACTTCCGCGGGCCGGAGTACGCAGGGCTGCGGCGCGGGCGACCGGTCGCGTCTGGTCGCTCCCGGGCATTGTCCGCCACGCCCCGCCGCGGGCGCAACCGCCCGCCTCATCCTGCCGCGGAGCGCATGCGCCCGACGCTCATCCAGCAAGCCAATGCCCAGCCCTTCCCCGCTGCGCTGACTGCAACGCCACCGGCGCCCCAGCGAATCTTCGCCCCGCATGCACACCGATCCAAAAAGGGGCCAGGCCCCTTTTCTCACACGCCGGCCGGCGCGGAAAAGGCACGAAAAAGCACGAAAAAGGGGCCCACGAAAAAGGGGCCAGGCCCCTTTTCGTCCGATCGGCACAAAAAAGGGGCCTGGCCCCTTTTTGTCCTTTTTGTCCCTTTTCGTCCGGTTTCGTCCTGATGAAAAAGGGGCCTGGCCCCTTTTTGCGGGCCCTTTTTCGCGGTTCGACCGGAGGTGCGCCGGGTTGACCTGCATGACCGGCGCGATCGAGTGCGTGAGTGCTCGTCTGAGGCCTATCGTCAAGACGTGGTTTGGGTGCACGCCCCGCCATGCGGCAACGCGGCAATGCGGCAACGCGGCAACGCGGCCATATGGCAATGCGGCAAAGCGGACTCGGGATTTGCTGGCTGGTGCCTCGCAACATCAACGCCGACCAGTGCCGACCGGACCCGACGGGTGGGTCGATCGCTCGCAGCGACGAATCGGATCACACATGGATATCATCTGCCGTGCTCAGTGCGATACCGGAGGGCCAGTGCCCGGCACGGTGCAGGTGAGCATCCGCGGGGCTTCGCGCTGGATCGGCTGCGCGGGCAGCATTCCCGGTCATGGGCGACTGCGGCGCTCGTTTCCGAAAGCAGTAGTGCCGGCGCAGACCGGACGCGAACACCCTTTGCGCAGCGCCCTGCAGAGGCGCCCGTATCAACGCAGGAGGATCAATGCAATTTCCGAAATCCACTCGCCTCGTGGCGATCTGCAGCGCACTGGCTGCGTCGGTGACCACCGCCCTCGCCCAGCAGTATCCGGTGAAGCCGGTACGAGTGATCGTGCCGTTTCCGCCCGGAGGCAGCGTAGATGTCATCGCGCGCCTGATCGCGCCGCGGCTGAGCGAACTGATGGGGCAGCAGGTCGTCATCGACAACCGCAGCGGTGCGTCGGGCAACATCGGCGCCGAGGCGGTGGCGCGCGCGCTGCCGGACGGCTACACGTTGCTCGCGCATACGATCCCGCTGGTGGCGAACCAGTATCTCTACAGCAAGGTCCCGTATGACGTGCTCAGGGACTTCACGCCCGTCTGCCTGCTGTCCGAGTCGCCGGCGCTGCTCGTGGTCCATCCTTCGGTGCCGGCGCGCTCGGTGCGCGAGCTGATCGATCTCGCGAAGCGAAGGCCCGGGATGCTCAATTACGCCTCGGCAGGTGTAGGCACCAACCATCACATCGCCGGCGAGTTGCTCAACTTCCTGGCGAAGATCGAGATCGCCGCGGTTCAGTACAAGGGGGGCGGTCCGGCGGCGATCGCCACCTTGTCGGGTGAAGTGGGCATCACCTATCCCAACGTCGTGGCTGCGATGCCGTTCATCCAGTCCAATCGCTGGCGCGCGCTGGGGATCACCAGTGCCAGACGTTCCGCGGCAGCGCCGAACATCCCGACCATCGCCGAACAGGGCGTGCCCGGCTACGAACTCACGACCTGGCACGGCATTCTGGCGCCGGCAAATACACCGCCAGCGATCGTTGCTCAGATCAACGAGCTGCTGGTGAAGACGATGCGCTCGCCGGAACTGGCGGAACGCTTTGCGAAGGAAGGTGTCGATGTGATCGCCAGCACGCCGGAGCAGTTCACGCGTCACATCCAGTCCGAGCAGGAAAAGTGGGGGCGCCTCGTTCGCGAGCGCGGGATGAAGGCCGACTAGAAGGTCTCGGATGATCGTCTGCGGTTCGACTCCTGCGCTGCCCTGCCACGACATCAGGCAACGGTAGTCCTGCAGTCCGTCGCCCCCTGCGGCGTCCAGCCGCCAGACCGAATGCTCACCCGAGTCCTCGCGGGCAGCCCCGGTCATCAGGCAGCTGTAGTCCTGCAGTCCGTCGCCCGCTGGGTCGTCCAGCCGCCGGGCCGTGTGCTCACCCGAGTCCTCGCGGGCAGCCGCGGTCGCTCGCCCCGGCATCGGGCCAGACAGGCTCGCGCTGGAACCGGCTGCCGACGCGGGTACCGGTAGGCCTGCGGCGTTGCTGCCCGCGGTAAGCGCACACCCCGCGCGATGAAGTCTGCGCATGGTGGCGTTGACTCGCAGACCCCGACGGCCTACCGTCCTCGCAACCGGCAGTCGCCGATGGACGCAACCGTGCCGCCCCACCGAGGAATTCGAACAGCTGCGCAGTGCGCGCGCCCGCTCCGATCGCACGCCCGGCGCGAGTGCCCAGGTCGTGGCGTTTTCCGGGGAAGACGCACATGAGGCTCGGCACGCTGGGCGCCGCGGTGCTGGTCGCGTTGCTGGCGATGCCCGCGACGGCGCAGGAATCGATCGTCAGATCCGAAGACCTGATTCGTCTGCAGGACGTTCCGCTCTCGATGCCGGTGAGCTTCGAGCAGGCGCACTCGTCCGAGCAGATGGACTTTCTTGCATGGATCGCGACCCGCGCGCTCGATCCGACGAGCAGTTCGTGGAACCCGCGCCACCGCGCGTGGGCGCTCTACCGCGCGAACATCCGCTACAGCGTCGAGCAGTCGCTGCGGCGCCGCTGGGCCGGCGCTGCAGGAATCGTTCGCAGCATCTCGCAGAACCCCGATACCGCGCTCGCGAAGTTCTACGCCGATGCGTTCTCGCCGCAGGAGCTCGACGAGGCCCTTGCCTTTCATCGCAGCGAGACGGGGAAGACGTACGTCTCCTATCAGCGCGACCTGAGACGCGTGCTCTTCAGCGGCATGCTCGAACTCGACCGCATCGGCATGGACCCCGCGTATGGCAGCCCCGAGGCGTCGCTCGCCGATCGGCGCCGGGCCTGGCTTGCGGAAAAGGGCATTGCGCTCGATGCCATACCGCCAGGCTACGCGTTCCACCTCGCATCGGCACGCGCGCTGCTGCCCTCGGCGCGGGCGGACACGCTCGCCTTTGCCCTGCTCGCAGGCGCACCGCCAGGCACCGACGCGTTCCACTTTCTCGACAGTCGCGTGTCGTCGGCCCAGCGCGAGACGGTGACGCGGTACCTCGAGTCGCCGGCGGGCGAGAAGGAGAAGAAGGCGCGCGCGGCGTGGGGCGAGGCGCTGGGCAAGTCGCGTGACCTGCTGCCGCTTGCGGTGAACGACCTGCGCGCAGTGGGGGACGTGGTGCAGCGCTGGCGCAAGCTGCGCGCCGACCCACGCTCCCTGCCGCGCTCGATCGTCCAGATCGACCCGGCAACGGTGAGCGTGCCGGACGAATACGCGGCGACCGACCTGCGCAACGCCGATGCGATCGAGTCCGTGAAGGCCTGCATGCCGAACACGAGCGACGCCACGGCCGCGACGCTCGTTGAACGCGCGCGCAGCGGGCCGCCGAACACTGTCCTTGCGCTTTCGAACCCGGGAAGCAGCGCCCTTCTCGTGGTCCGCCAGCGCACCGGGGCCTGCATCCCCACCACCGTGCCGGGCTACCCGATCCCGGCAGTCAGCTCCTTCGCCGGCACGATACGCGTGATCGGCATGGACCGGGAGCAGGATCGCGCGTGGCGGTACGCCATCGCGCAGGAGATCGCGGCCTTCGGCGCGAGCGACTCGCTCGTCGTCATGCGCGAGGGCAACGCCTTCGAGGTGAGCTACGCCGTGAACGTGCAGGCGCCGCACGCGCTCATCTATTCCCACCGCTTCCTGCGCAAGGGCACTTACGACCCGAAGCGCTACCGCATCGTGCAGCGAGGCGAGCAGTTCCGCTCGATCGAGGTGCTTCAGCAGGGTTCGGGAGACGAACTGCGCTTCGAGAAGATCCTCTACTCCACGGCGGAGGAAGTGAAGCGCGACCAGGATCGCCGCGATCGCGATGCCAGACCCGCGCAGTGACGCAGCGGCGAGCGGTCTCGCGGAACTGACGCAGGGCGGGAGCGTGAACCGGCGGGTGCTCAGGTCCCTGCCGCCGCAGGCACCGCCTGCTGCGCCCGCGCCCACTCGCTGCGGATCCATTTCGCGCAGGCGATGTTGTTCTCGAACAGCGAGTACTTCGCGCCGCCGCCGTAGTCGGGCGCCGGGATGATCTCCATCGAGATCTGCCCGAGTGCGCTGTCGGCGCGCGCGGCGTGATGCGCGAGCAACTGGCGCACCACCTCCTTCCACGGCGCGAGCCGCTCCTCCTGCCACGCCGAGTGCCACTGCCCCGGCGCGGGCCGCAGGAACGGGTACTGGACGCCGCGTCCGAAGCTGCCGTCCGGATGCCTCGCCCAGACGTTGACCGGATTGGCCGGCACCGCGGGGCGCGCGTGCGCGTGAGCGACGTAATTGCGGGCGATCCACTCGCTCGCGACGTTACCCGGCTGGAACGGATCGAGGACGACCCGGCCCGCCTCGACATCGGCGCGCATGCCCAGCACCTCCTGCTCGCGCGGATTGTCGATCTTGAAGATCACGTGGGAGTGGTCGAGCGTGATGTTGAACTTGACGCCGCGCCGCTCGACCAGTTCCCCCACCCGCGACACGCGGCCGAAGTGCTCCGACCACATGTTGATGTGCACCTCGAAGCTCGGCGTCACGCCCAGCCGGTCGCCCAGTTCGGCGGCCAGCAGAAAGGACTCCGCGACCTCGGCATCGGTCAGCAGCTTGCCATCGGCATCCTTCGGCCGGATCTGGATGTTCTGCACCACGGTGCCGAGTTCCTTCGCGATGCGCAGGTGCCACTCGAGCAGCGGTTCGTCGCGGCCGCGGGTGTAGTAGAAGCCCCCGGCACGGATCGGCAGCGCGTGCTTCGCGCTCGCGCGCTGGTAGACCTCGAGCTCGCCAGTCGGCGGTGTCTTGTCGTAGTAGTCGAAGCCCGCTTCCTTCGCCATGCGAAACCGGGTGTCGACGTCGAAGGTGTCGCAGTCGGTGTGCACCACCGCATTCCCGGTAATCCCGACCAGCAGCGTTTTCGGCATGTGTTCCCCCCCTGTTGGCCGCATGCTACGACGCCGATCGATACCTCGTGCACCGACTTCGATACCGGTCGGGTAAGGCGAAAGAGCTGTGCGGACGGTCAAGACTCAGCCGGTATCGAATTCGTCGGCACGGGTATCGCACCTGCTCTTACCATGCACCCACAGTTGCGCGCCGGCCGGGCATGCGCCGCGAACGCTCCGGTGCTGCGCTCGCGCGCGCGATGGCATCGTCGCCAACCTGCGCACGCATTGGCCCCGCGAAGAGGGCCGGGGAGATCGATCCATGTCCGCTCAGTTCCAGACCCCGCTCGGGGGCACGAACCACCTCACCGCAGCACAAGTGGCCCGCTACCACGCGAACGGCTACCTCTCGCCCGTGCCGGCGCTGGGTCCGGAGCTCGCGCGCGAAACGCTCGCGCGGGTCGAGGCCCACGAGGCGCAGCACGGCGAGTTCCCCAGCAAGGGCCTGAAGTCGCATCTGTATCTGACGTGGATGGACAGGGTCGTGCGCCACCCCGCCATTCTCGATGCGGTCGAGTCGATCGTCGGTCCGGACATTCTCTGCTGGTCGAGCCGGTTCTTCATCAAGGACCCCGGCGACGGCGGCTTCGTCTCCTGGCACCAGGACGTCACGTACTGGGGACTCGACGTGTCGGAGAACATCCTCACGGCGTGGATCGCGCTCTCGCCGGCCACGCGCGCCAACGGCGTGATGAAGGTGTCGCCGGGCACCCACCGCAAGGTGGTGCCGCACCGCGAAGGCGCGGCGAGCAACATGCTCCTGCGCGGGCAGGAAGTCGCTGTGGACGTCGACGAAGCCGGTGCCGTGTACATGGAACTCGCAGCGGGCGAGATGTCGCTGCACCACGGGCTCATCTTCCACGGCTCGGACAACAACGCATCGAACGAGCGTCGCGTGGGTGTGGCCGTGCGCTACATGCCCACACGCGTCAAGCCGCTCGATGGCCTGCCGCGCGACAGCGTGATGCTGGTGCGCGGTACCGACCGCTACGGACACTTCGACCTCGAACCCAGTCCCGCGTGCGACCTCGACCCGGCCGCGGTGGAACTGCACCGCCGGGCGACCGCCACCTATGCGCAGATCAACCGCCAGGCGGTGGCCAAGCACGACGCGATGGTCGCCGCTCAGCGCTGAGCCGCCGCGCGCGTGCGGTCGGAACGAAACGGCGTGCTGATGCGCACGAAGGACTTCACGATCGACGACCGGTCGTCCTTGCGGTATGCGATGACGATTTCGGTCGTGGCCGCCGGATCGTTCAGTTCGCGATAGACCGCCCCGGGCGTATGCACCTGCCGAACGCATCCAGGCACCAGCGCGAGCCCCAGACCGGCAGCGGCGAGGCTCACCGCCATCGGCACGGTCCTCGCCTCCTGCTCGATGCGCGGCGAGAAGCCGGCCTTGCGGCACATGCTCATCGTGATGTCGTACAGCCCGCCGCCGAGGTCGTACGGGTACATGATGAAGGCCTCGTCGGCGAGACTCGCCAGATCGATCTTCGCGTGTGCCGCCAGCGGGTGGCCCTCGTGCAGCGCCACCAGGATGTTCTCCTTCAGCACGGGGTGCGCGGCGATGCCCGAGGGGAACTGCGTGGCCGGCAGGCGGATGAAGCCGATGTCGAGCTCGCCGTTGACGAGCCCGCTCAGCTGCCTGTTGATGCCCAGCTCCTGCAGCACCAGCTGGACGTGCGGGAAGGCCTGGCGGTAGGCGCGCAGCATCGCCGGGAGGATGCCGGTGAAGGGCATGGAACTCGGCGTGGCGATGTTGAGCAGCCCGAGCTCGCCGCGCGCCGCGCGCTGTGCCACCAGCGTCGCCCGTTCCGCCTGCATCAGCGTCTCGCGCGCCTGCGGCAGGAACAGCGTGCCGGCCTGGGTCAGCTGCACCTTGCGGTCGGCGCGGTGGAACAGGCGAACGTTCAGCTCCGTCTCGAGCTGCTTGATCTGACGGCTCAGCGGCGGCTGCGCCATGCGCAGTCGCTTCGCTGCACGGGCAAAGTGCAGCTCTTCCGCGACGGCGACGAAGTATCTGAGGTGGCGCAGTTCCACGTCACCGAACCCTGCAACCGGACGACTTGCCCATCATTGCCCCACCCCGCTTGAAATCCCGCCGGCACCGACTGCACCGACAATCGAAAATCATACGGTGTTCGGCGGCGAGCGGCTCGCATCATGCAGCACCACAGGAGGATCGCGCATGAACAGGACGTTTCTCGCCGCAGGCATCGCAGCACTGGCGGCGCTGCCCGCCGCGCACACCGCGCAGGCGCAGGGCGACTACCCGAGTCGTCCGGTGCGCTTCATCGTGCCCTTCGCCCCCGGCGGCGCAGGTGACTTCGTCGGCCGCATCGTCGCGGTCAGGCTCGGCGAGAGCCTCGGGCAGCCAGTCGTGGTGGACAACCGCCCCGGCGCATCAGGCTATCTCGGCGTCGAGCAGGCCGCTGCCGCAAAGCCCGACGGCTACACCCTGCTGCTCGGCAACAACGGCGCGATCGTCATCAGTCCCGCGATCTACACGACGTCCCCGGTACGGCCCACGCGCGACCTGACCGCGCTCGGCCTGATCGTCGACGTGCCGAGCGTGCTGGTCGTGCATCCCTCGCTGCCGGTGAAGAGCGTGCGCGAGCTCATCACGCTCGCGCGCAAGCAGCCGGGCAAGCTCAACTTCGGCTCGCCCGGCAGCGCAAGCGGCAACCGGCTGGAGATGGAGGTGTTTCGCAAGAGCGCCGGCATCGACATGACGCACATTCCCTACAAGGGCGGTGCCGGCCCGGCCGTGACCGCGCTGGTGTCCGGCGAGACGCAGCTGATGTTCACGACGCTCTCCTCGGTCGTCCCGTTCGTCAAGGCGGGCAGGCTGCGCGCGCTCGCCGTCACCTCGCCGGCGCGCCTGGCGGTGCTGCCCGACGTGCCCACCACCACCGAGCTGGGCATCACCGAGCTCGTGGGCGGCTCGTGGCAGGGTCTGTTCTTCCCGAAAGACACGCCCGCGCCCATCGTCGAGCGGATGTTCGCGGCGATCCAGAAGACCATGTCCGACGAGGACGTGCGCAAGCGGCTCGCCGCGGGCGGCGTCGAGGTCGTGGTCAGCAGTTCGCCGGCGGAGTTCGCCCGCTTCGTCGCCGCCGAAACCCAGAAGTGGGAGCGCGCGGTCAGGGACTCGGGGGCGACTGCGGACTGAGCGGGGTCAGGGGACTGAGGCGCGCGCAGGCTGTTCGGTCAGGGCGAACTGGCGAACGCCCCGAGCCTGCTTGGGTCGACTACAGGCGAGTGTGCGCCCGCGCTGCCGAGTGCGACCGGAAGAACGCGCGCGTCTGCGCGTCTTCCGAGAACACGTAGCACCCCTTCATTCCGCGCGTCATCAACGTCCGGTACGTGTTCTTCACGATGCGCGCGACCGCCGCCGAGGCGGCCTGCGGATCCCGTGCCATCCATTTCCTGTAGCCCTTGATCGTTCGGTCATGCCGGTCGCGCGCTGCCGGATTGACCACGACGCTTCCGTTCCGGATGACCAGATCGGGCCCGAAGATGACTCCGACATACTCCAATTCGAGCCCCTGGCAGGTGTGGATGCAACCGACCTCTTCCAGCGACGACTCAGCGATGATCCACAGCGAACCATCGCGGTCGAGATTCCAGCGTCTCCGATAAGAGGAGCCGATCTCGATGTCGTAGAGGGCGGGGTTCTTCTTGCTGCGCCAGGGCCAGCAGTATCCTGCAACCACGCGCGCCTTGTTGTTGCTGTTGCGCTGCGCGATCGCTTCATGCAGAGCCGAGGGATCATCGAAGACACGAAAGTCAAAAGACACACCCGCGAGCGTCGGGTTGGCCGTATTCCGGATCTCCAGCACGTGGTCGATCCAAGCCACGTAGCCGTCCGAACCGCTACAGCGGAACTGCGAGTCCAGTTCATGGGTTTCGACACTCGCGCCTCGCTGCAGGGCGAACCTTGCGATCTCGTCCTTCGAGCCGACGTCGCTCAGCGCGATCCGCTGATCCTCATCAATGAAGAAGATCGACACGCGGGCTGCGTTCATCGTCTCCTTGATCTGGTTCTCGCCGAGATTTCCGTACAAGCCGGACTTCTCGTTCAGGCGGTGGGCTTCATCGATGATCAGTACATCGAACGCATCAGGCTCCTCGCTGACGAAAGCACCAGAACCCGAGAACAGCGCATCAAACCGACTCTTCTTCATTGTCCCGAGGAGCCGGGACTTGTAGACCTGCCGCGGCGCAGCGTTCTTGGACACATACTGCGTCCGCAGCCGTTCCTGGGTCAGCCGTACCAGGAGGTTGATGGCAAGCACGGTCTTTCCCGTGCCTGGCCCTCCCTCGACGATGATCACGCGAGGCTGATCTGTCGGCGCAGCCCGCGCCGCGGAGAGGCACGCCTCGTACACCAGCTTCTGCGAATCGATCAGCACGAACTCCGGTTTTCCGGCAAGCAATCCGGACAAGCTGTCGGCAAGCGCCTTCGAGGGCCGTATGCGGCCGTGCTCCAGGGCCCACAGTACTTCGCCCCGGTCACCACGGCGCAGATGTTCTCCGATGAAGCGGCGCAGGCGCTGTCGGTCTTGCGAGCCCTTCAGAAAAACAGGCGCTCTCGCAATGTGTTCGGCGTACTGGGCACCGTCGATCACCCCATCGCTGAGATAGTTGTGCAGGTATGCGCAGGGATGCAGCCGGATACCGCCCTCATAGACGGCCTCGTTGAACCCTTCAAGGAGGCTTGCATACGACCACGCCTGATAGGACGGATGCACCACCTCGCGTTTTGCCTTCGCCAGGTAGGTCAGTACCACACCATCCCTGGGCGTCGCTTCGGCGGTCGCCCACTGCTTCAGTTCCACGATCACCGCCGACTTCGCACCTGTGTGGTCGTAGCCTGTGAGCGTGACGTCGATCCTCTTCGAGCTCTGCGGGATGTGGAACTCGATGGCGACCTTGGCATCGTCGGGAATCAACACGTCATCGAGCACCCGTGACATGAATCCCAGTGACTCCTTCCAGGATCGCAGTTCGGGGGGCGGAGCCTTCCGTCCGGTCGCGGCGACGAAGTACTCCTGGACAACGTCTTCTATGTCGGAGTTCCTGTGATCCGAAAGAAAGTCCTTCTTGTTCTTGGCGTAGACGATCATGAGCCCCGCTCCTCTCAGCACCTGCCGCGTCGCGATCAGGCAGGTTCGGGGCCAGCGTAACGCACACCGGGCGCAATCGCAGCATTGCGCCGCCGGAGCCGGGCACACGAGCTGACGTCGCCCGCACTCGTCCGGTCATCAAGTCCCCGCCGACGCGTCCTCCTCTTCGCCCCCGCAGGCTCATCCTTTGAGCCTCCCGCCGCCTATCCTGAAGTGCCCTGACTCAGGAGGCCGCCATGCCCGACCACATCTCCGCGCCCGGTTCCGCTGCCGGAATCCCCGGCACCGCCGTGCCGCAGGTCATTCTCGTACCACTCAAGTCGGCCCTGATCGCGGGCCACGCTCACACCCTGCCGGTGCTCGTGCGCGTGCAGGCACCCGATGCCGGGCCGGCGCGCACGTCCGCGCGGCGCCCCTGCCACCTGTCGCTGGTGCTCGACCGCTCGGGATCGATGAGCGGGCAGCCGCTGCTCGAGGCCGTGCGCTGCGCGCGTCACATGGTCGATCAGCTGCTGCCGACCGACGTGGCGTCGCTGGTGGTGTTCGACGACCGTGTCCGGGTGCTCGTTCCCGCTCAGCCGGTCGGCGACCGGCAGGCGCTGCAGCGCGCGCTGGCGGGCATCCACTGCGGCGGCTCCACCGATCTGCATGGGGGGTGGGATGCCGGCGTGCAGTCGCTGCTGCCCGAGGCGCAGTCGGCGGCGATCGCGCGCGCCATCGTGCTCACCGACGGCAACGCGAACTGTGGCGAGCTCACCGACCCGCAGCGGATCGCCGGGCACTGCGCGGCAGCCGCCGCGCGCGGCGTGACCACCTCCACCTACGGGCTCGGGCGCGACTTCAACGAAGCGCTGATGGTCGCCATGGCCCGCGCCGGCGGCGGCAATCACTACTACGGCGACACGGCTGCCGACCTGTTCGAGCCGTTCGCCGAGGAGTTCGACCTGATCTCGCACCTGTACGCGCGGCAGGTTCGCCTGTCGCTCGCCACCTGCCCCGGCGTCGGAGTGAAGATGCTCAACGACTACCCGGTCGCGGGGGGCGCGCACACCCCGGTGATCACCCTGCCCGACCTGCCGTTCGGCGCCGAGGCGTGGGTGATGCTGGAACTGGCGATCCCCGCCGGCTTCGTGCCTCCACCGGGTGCCCCACTGCTGCGGGCGGACGTCACCGGCGTGAGCCTCGAGCGCGCGCCGATCGCTTTTCCCGACGCGACGCTCGCGCTCGAGGGCGTTCCGCCACAGGTGTGGGAGGCGCTCGCCGCCGATCCGCTGGCGCGAGCCCGTCTGGCAGAGGTCGAGGCGAGCCGCCTGATCGAGCACGCGCGCGCGCTGGTGGATTGCGGTGACTGGGCGGCGGTGCGGGCACTGATCGAGTCCGCCCGCCGGCGTTTCGGTGACCAGCCGTGGGTGCAGGGCGTGCTGGGCCAGCTCGAGGAGATCGCCGGGCGGCGCGACGAGGCGCACTTCGGCAAGGAGGCGATGTATTCGGCGCTGAAGATGCGCTCGCGGCTCGCGGCGAAGGACGAGGCGGTGGAAGTCTTCGCGATGGCGCACGAGGCGAGCGTGCCGCGGTTCCTGCGCCGTGATGCAGCACAGGGCAGGAAGTCCGGTCGCCGCCCGTCGCAGTAGACGGTACCCCGCCCCCGGCAGACACGCCGCGAACGACGACGTCTGCTGCGCCCCGGGCGAGGCCGGGGCGCAGCATCAACCGCGCCCTCGTGTCCCGGCTGTCGATCGCCCGAAGCCGGCCCACCGGCTGCAGTGCCGCGCAGCCGCGGGGTCATCGCACGGGTGGCCGGACGTTCCGCGGCGCGCGAGCGCGCGCTGCGCGGCTGCCTACACCTCGCGCACCATCAGCTTGCGGAACCTGATCGGCCCGCCCGCATTGAACTGCAGGCCGATGCGACCGGCGTGGGTCTTCGCCTGCGTGGTGCGGGCGGTCTCAACGCCGTTGAGCCGGACGGTGATCTCGCTGCCCTGCGTACGGATCTCGTAGGTGTTCCAGCGCCCGGCGGCGATGTACCTGCCGTTGGCCGGGGCGACGTTGACGAGGCTGCCGGTGGCGAACTGCTGCGCCGGATTCCGGTCCCAGATCTGCACTTCGAAGGCGCCCGATGCGGTGTTGACCATCGCCGGATCCGGCGCGCGCAGGTAGATGCCACTGTTGGTGTCCTCCGCCGACCAGAACTCGGCCAGGATCTCCACGTCGCGATAGTCCTGCTGCGTGATCAGCACGCTCGCGCCCTTGCCCGAGACGATCCGGTCGGCGACGATCGCCCCGTCTTCGCCGCGCCAGTTGGCGACCGCGCCGGAGACGGTGAAGCTGGCGAGCCCGCTGGCCCCGTCGATCAGTGTCACCCAGCCCTCGCGCCGCGCCATCGAGGCGCAACCGGAGAATGCCGGCAGCGCGGCCAGCAGTGCCGCGGACAATGCTGTTCGGCGATTCATCTTCGATCTCCCCTCTTCGGATCGTGCACCCGGATCGTCGACCGCGCGCGCCGCCGTGCCGACTGCAGCGCGCCTGCCGCGCCGGCTAGCGCGGCCGCACGAAGCGCAGCGCGAACTTGTCGCTGTAGGGCGTGGCCTTGCTGTAGTGCAGGTCTCGCGCATCGGCCGGGTTGCGCCACGCCCGGCTGTCGGCCTCGAACACGAAGCCGGCGGCCTCGAGTTCGCGACGCATCGTCACCTCCTCGATCCGGTGCAGCGTGTTCGTCTCGGTGAGCCCCGTTCCCGGGCGTCCGGAGTGGTCCATCACCACCAGTCGGCCGCCGGGCTTCAGCGCGTCGAGCATCGCCCGGTTCATCCGCATGCGGTCGGTCGGCGTGTTCACGATGTCGTGGTAGGACAGG
>CANGUQ010000016.1 GCA_947456915.1 Betaproteobacteria bacterium | reverse complement strand
TCATCGTCCGGGCAAGTCTAGCCGAAGCGGCGCCGCGAATCATCAAGTCATATAGATGAGTTGTTTGACTCGGCGCCGGCCGGTCACTATGATTGCGCTCCCCCGGCGTTGTCCGAGAAGCCGGCCGGCGCGTCAGGCGACGGGGCGTGCGCGGCGTGCAGCCGCCCGCGATCCGGTCCGTGGCGCGCCGGGTCCTGCCGGCACACTCGATCGCCGCGCTCATCCTGGAGGAACGATGATTCATTTCGTGGTGCATGAGGACGGTGACGGCGTGGGCGTCGTGGTCGTCGAAGGCGTCAAGTCGGGCAACGAACTCACCGGCTGGATCATGGAGCAGGACAAGGAGATCAAGGTGATCGCGAAGAGCGACATCCCGATCGGCCACAAGGTCTCGCTCACCGACTACAAGCCCGGCGACACCGTGATCAAGTACGGCGTCGACATCGGCAAGGTCGTGGCGCCGATCGCGCGCGGCGAACACGCGCACGTGCACAACATCAAGACCAAGCGCTGGTAGCCCTCCGCGCGCGCAGGCGCGCGCCCGGCGCAGCAGGACCGAACCGAATCTGAGAGGACCTCTCCCATGGATCTGAGCAAAGCCACCTTCTGGGGCTACAAGCGCGAGAACGGCCGCATCGGCGTGCGCAACCACGTGATCATCCTGCCGGTGGATGACCTGTCCAACGCCGCCGCCGAGGCGGTGGCCAACAACATCAAGGGCACGCTTGCCCTGCCGCACCCGTACGGGCGCCTGCAGTTCGGCGCCGACCTCGACCTGCATTTCCGCACGCTGATCGGCACCGGCTCGAACCCGAACGTGGCTGCCGTCGTGGTGATCGGCATCGAGGACGGCTGGACCAAGAAGATCGTCGACGCGATCGCCGCCACCGGCAAGCCGGTGACGGGCTTCGGCATCGAGGGCCACGGCGATCACGAGACGATCCGCAAGGCCTCGCAGGCCGCGCGCGAGTACCTGCAGTGGGCCTCGGAGAAACGCCGCGAGGAGCGGCCGCTGAAGGATCTGTGGGTGTCGACCAAGTGCGGGGAGTCCGACACCACCTCCGGCTGCGGCGCCAACCCCACCGTCGGCAACGCCTTCGACAAGCTCTATCCGCACGGGGTCACGCTCGTGTTCGGCGAGACCTCGGAAATCACCGGTGGCGAGCACCTGGTGGCGGAGCGCTGCCGCACGCCGCAGGTGCGCGACCAGTTCATGTTCATGTTCAATCGCTACCAGGACATGATCAACCGCTGGAAGACCAACGACCTGTCCGAGTCGCAGCCGACCAAGGGCAACATCGCCGGTGGCCTGACCACGATCGAGGAAAAGGCCCTGGGCAATATCCAGAAGATCGGCCGCAAGTGCCTGGTCGACGGCGTGCTCGACAAGGCCGAGGCGCCCGCCCATCCCGGCCTGTGGTTCATGGATTCGTCCTCCGCCGCAGCCGAGATGGTCACGCTGTGCGCTGCTGCCGGCTACACGGTCCACTTCTTCCCGACCGGGCAGGGCAACGTCATCGGCAACCCGATCCTGCCGGTGATCAAGCTGTGTGCGAATCCGAAGACGGTGCGCACGATGTCCGAGCACATCGACGTCGACGTATCCGGTCTGCTGCGCAAGGAGATGAATCCGGATCAGGCCGGGGATGCGCTGCTCGAGTGCATGTTCCGCACCGCCAACGGTCGCCTCACCGCAGCCGAGGCGCTCGGGCATCGCGAGTTCGTGCTCACTCGCCTGTTCGAGAGCGCGTAGACGGTCGTGGCAGGCGCTGAGCCGCACGTGCAGCGCGGCGGGGGCGCTGACGGGGCCCGCTCCGGTGACGCCGGAGTGGAGGACCCGTTCTCCGGTGCGGGCGCACGCACGCACGTCGAGGGCGACTTCTCGCGCGAGGAAGTCTCCCTCGCCAACCGCAACTCGGGTATCCCGCTGGAAGCCCTGCGTTACGAGGTGACGCCCCCGGGATTGCACTACCTGCTGTCGCACTTCGACATCCCGGACGTGGATGCGGCGAACTGGCGACTCGCCGTGGGCGGCTGCGTCGGGAACGAGCAGTCGGTCTCGCTCGCCGACGTGATGCAGATGCCCGCGCGCACCCTGCGCGTCACGCTCGAGTGCGCCGGCAACGGACGCGCGGGCATGAGTCCGCGCTACCCGAGCATGCCGTGGCTGAGCGAAGCGGTGAGTACCGCCGAGTGGACTGGCACGTCGCTGCGCAACCTGCTCGAGCGGGCTGCGCCCACTGCGTGGGCGAAGCACGTGGCCTTTCTCGGCCTCGATCGCGGCTTCGATCGCGGCATCGAGCATCACTATGGCCGCAGTCTCGACCTCGAGCAGGCAATGTCGGATGACGTGCTGCTCGCCTGGGCGATGAACGGCGCGCCGCTGCTGCCGCAGCACGGTTTTCCCTGTCGGCTCATCGTGCCCGGCTGGTACGGCATGGCGAGCGTGAAGTGGCTCGCGCGCATCGACGTGCTCGACAGGCCGTTCGACGGCTTCCAGCAGGCGGTCGGATACCACTATCGCAAGCACGCCGGCGATCCGGGCGTGCCGGTCACCACGATGCGTGTGCGCTCGCTGATGGTGCCGCCGGGCATCCCGGACTGGTACACGCGGCGGCGTCTGGTCGAGGCCGGACCGGTCACGCTGCGTGGCCGCGCGTGGGCGGGCGCTGGCGTGGCGATCGAGCGGGTCGAGGTCGGTGTCGATGGCCGCTGGAGCGCGGCGCAGCTCGCCCCGGCGGGTACGCACCGGTTCGCGTGGCGCGGCTGGAGCTTCGACTGGCTCGCCGAGCCCGGCGAGCACCGGCTGCAGTGCCGCGCGCACACCGTCGACGGCCAGGTGCAGCCGATGATCCCGGACTGGAACACTGCCGGGATGGGCAACAATGCGGTGCAGACGCTGCACGTCAACGTCCGGTAGATTTGCGTCCGCTTCCCCTCTTGCAGGATCAACGACGATGGATCAGAGCGTTCCCGCCGCGCGCGGACAGACGATGAAGGTGTCGGTGTGGCGCAGCCAGGGCGCGGGCGGCGTCGCTGCCGGCGAGGGTCGGTTCGAGAGCTTCGACGTGCCGCGCGAACCGAGCCAGACGGTGCTCGACGTCGTGACGTACATCCAGCGCCACCTCGATCCTGCGCTCGGCTACCGGTTCGCCTGCCGCGTCGGCGTCTGCGGCTCGTGCGCGATGGTGGTCAACGGCGAGGCGCGGTGGACGTGCCGCACGCACGTCGACCGGGTGCTGCAGGATGGACGACTCGAGATCGCGCCGCTGCGCAACCTGCCGGTGATCCGCGACCTGGCCACCGACATGAGCGAGTTCTTCGACAAGTGGGCGCGTGCGCGCGGGCAGTTCACCGGCAGCCGCACGCGCAAGCAGCCGTTCGCGGTGGTCGAGCCGGGGTCGGAGCAGCGCCAGCAGGTCGATCTGGGCATCGAGTGCATCGGCTGCGGCGTGTGCTATTCCTCGTGCGACGTGGTGGAGTGGAAACCCGATTACCTCGGGCCGGCGGCGATGAACCGCGCCTGGACGCTGATCAACGACGTGCGCGACGAGGCAAAGCGCGAGCGGCTGGCTGCGGTGGCGGGCGACGCGGGTTGTCACGCCTGCCACACGCACATGACCTGCACCGAGCGCTGCCCGAAGCACCTGCCGCTCACTGCGGCGATTGCCGGGCTGAAGCGCGCGACCACGCGCGCGCTGTTCAAGGGCGAACTGTGAGCGTGCAGCGATGAACGCCCGCTCCCAGGCCTGGCTGTGGTTTGCGCAGCGCCTGTCCGCGGCGCTGCTCGGCTTTTTCGTGCTCGTCCATCTGGCAACGATGATCTACGCGGTACGCAGCGGACTGTCGGCGGCGGAGATTCTCGCGCGCACGCGCGGCAACACGCCGTGGATGCTGTTCTACGCGCTGTTCGTGCTGAGCGTGGCGGTGCACGTGCCGATCGGCCTGCGCAACATCCTCGCCGAGACGCTTGCGTGGCGTGGTCGCCTGCTCGAAGTGTCCGTGGCGGCGATCGGCGCGCTGCTGCTGCTGTTCGGATTGCGGGCGGTGTGGGCCGTGTACGCGCCGGGCGGGCTGTGATGGCCACGGGGGCGAGACTCTGGCGCAGTCGCAACCACCCTGCCTACTGGGCATTCATCGTCCACCGGGTGTCCGGTCTGCTGCTGGCGGCTTTCCTGCCGCTGCACTTCTGGGCGCTGGGTCAGGCGCTCGAGGGCGAGCAGGCGCTTCAGGGATTCATCGTTTGGACGGATAATCCGCTGGTCAAGATCGCGGAATTCGGGCTGGTGGTCGCGCTGGCGTCCCACCTGGCCGGGGGCGCGCGGCTGCTGATGCTCGAATTCCTGCCCTGGCGGGACTGGCAGAAGTCGCTGTTCGCGCTCGCCGTGGCCGTCAGCGTGGGCGCCGGTCTGCTGTTCGCACTCAATCTGGCCTGATCGCGCGATACCGGACGGCCCGGCCGCGCGACGCGGCACGGATGCGCAACGCACACGCCCTCAACCAGAAAGATGCAAGGAGAACAGGATGGATCGCAGAACGATGATGTCCGCGACGGGGATGCTCGCCTTGCTCGGCGGCTCCGGCGCCGCGCTCGCGCAGCCCGCCTACCCGGCCAAGCCGGTTCGTCTGCTCGTGCCGTTCGTGCCCGGTGGCGCGACCGACGTGGTGGCGAGACTGCTGGCGCAGGGTCTGTCCGAGCGCTGGGGCCAGAGCGTACTGGTGGAGAACCGCGCCGGTGCGGGTGGCACGATCGCGAGCGATCTGGCGGTGAAGGCCAACCCGGACGGCTACACGCTGCTGTTCGCCTCGGGCAGCGTGCTGTCGGCGAATCAGCACATGTACAAGAAGATGACGCACGATCCGGGCAAGGATCTGGTGGGCGTATCGCTGGTGGCCGCCGGGCCGCAGGTGATCGCCGTCGGCCCGAACTCGAAGTTCACCACGCTGATGGAACTGGTCAATGCCGTGCGCGCCGCTCCGGGCAAGTTCAGCTACGGGTCGGCGGGCGTCGGCAGTCAGGTGCATCTGGCGGCCGAGAGCTTCGAGTTCTTCGCCAAGATGGACTCGGTGCACGTGCCCTACAAGGGCGAGGTGATCGCGATCACCGATCTGATCGGTGGCCAGATCGACTGGGCTGCACCCAATCTGGGCGCTGCCATCAACTTCGTCCGCGACAAGAAGCTCAGGGCGCTGGCGGTCACCAGCGCCAGGCGTTCGCCGGCGCTGCCCGACGTGCCGACGGTCTCGGAGGCCGGCATCGCCGGCTTCGAGAACCTGGGCTGGTTCGGCGTGGCGGTGGCCGCGGCGACGCCGCGCGAGATCGTCAACCGGATCGCCGACGACATCGCGAAGGTCACGGCCGGATCGACGTTTCGCGAGCGTGCCAGCGGCCTGGGCATGGACGCCGTGGGCAACCGTCCGGACGAGTTCAACAAGTACATTCGCGAAGAGATCGCCCGCTGGGGCAGGATCATCCGGGAGCGCAAGATCACGGCGCAGTGAGCGCGCGCGGCCTGACCGCGCTCGGGCCGTGAGCGTGCCGCAGGCAGATCCGGCCCGGCCGGCCCCCGGGAGACCTGCGTCCGCAGCAGCGGCAGCGATCCGGGGAGCGGCAACGACGACCTGCCCGTTGCGCAGGTCGTCGCGGTTTTCGAGAGAGGACGTTCGATGCAGATCGACATGCAGCAGGTCGAGGACGCGGCGAAGGAACTGTACATCCGTGCGCTGAAGGTCCTGCCGCCCGACATCAAGCAGGGCTTCCAGGGCCTCGTGCAGAGCGAGACCAACGCCACCGGGAAGTCGGTGCTGGCCACGATGATCCGGAACATCTCGGTCGCCGAGTCCACCGACAACCTGCTGTGCCAGGACACCGGATTGCCGATCTACAACGTCGCGATCGGGCGCAACGTGAAGCTGGACGGCTTCGCGCTCAAGCAGTCGATTCGCAAGGGGTGCGAGCGGGCGACGCGCGAGCATCCGCTGCGCTCCTCGGTCGTGCATCCGGTAACCCGGAAGAACGAGCAGACCTCGTGCGGGCCGCTGGTGCCGGTGATCAACATCGACTTCGTCGATGCCAGCGACTACCTGTCGATCGAGATGATTCCGAAGGGCAGCGGCTCGGAAAACAACACCTGGCTGCACATGGCGATCCCGGCCGACGGGGTGGACGCGATCAAGACCTTCGTCATCGACTGCGTGCTCAATGCCGGGGGCAAGACCTGTCCTCCGACGATCGTCGGCGTGGGCATCGGCGGCACCGGCGACCTTTGCGTGCACCTCGCCAAGGTGGCGGCAACCCGCGCTCTGGGCAGTCGCTGCAGCGATCCCGAGGGGGCGCAGCTCGAGGCGCAGCTGTCGGCCGCGGTCAATCAGCTCGGCGTCGGCCCGCAGGGCCTGGGTGGCGATTCGACTTCGTTCGCCGTGCACATCGAAGTGGCGGCGACCCACATCACGATGAATCCGGTGGCAGTGAACATGCAGTGCCACTCGGCGCGGCGGGCACGGGCGACGTGGTCGCCGCAGGGGCTCGCCTACGGGTTCTGATCGAGGGCGGGGCCTCCCACGGCACGCACAGCACGCAGGGGACGGAGATGGCGCACTACGAGTTCCACATGCCGGTCAGCGAAGCGCAGGTCCGGCAGCTGCGCGTGAACGATACGGTCACGCTGCACGACACGCTCTACGGCATCCGCGACGCGACCCAGATCCACATGTTCGACAAGGGGCGCAGGACGCGTTTCGACCTGCGCGGGCACGCGGTCGTGCACACCGCGCCGAACGTGCGCTGGGTGGGCGAGACGGCGGCGGCGCCGGTGGGCTACGAGCCAGTGTGCGTGGGTACCACCACCTCCGACCGGATGGAGCGGTTCACGCGCCCGCTGATGGAGCAGAACGGCGTGCGCATCATCATCGGCAAGGGCGGGCTTCGACAGGGCTCGCTCGACGCATTTCGCGATCTCGGTGGGGTATACCTCGCGGTGATCGGCGGCGCGGCGGCACTGGAAACCACCTGGATCGAGCAGATCGAGGACGTCGACCTGCACGATCTCAATCCCGAGTCGTTGTGGAAGTTCAGGATCAAGGGCTTCGGTCCGCTGCTGGTGAGCATGGACAGCCACGGCGGCAGCCTCTACACCGAAGTGAACGCGCAGGCGCGTGACCGTCGGGCCGCCGTGCTCGCGTCGCTCGGCGTCAAGGCCTGAGCGACGCGGTCCGGTCGCCCGCAGGCGCGCGCCCGAGCACCCGCATCCGACGTCCGCAGTCGACCGACCGCGGCCCGGTACCCGGCCGGCACACGACACCCCCGCCGTACGCCGTACGTATGGCGACCCCGGAGCCTTTCATGCAGCCCGATCTCCAGCGCATCAAGACCGACATCCTGATCCTCGGCTCGGGTGGCGCCGGCCTGTTCGCGGCGCTGCACGCGCGGCAGAAGAATCCGGAGGCCGAGATCACCGTCGCGGTGAAGGGCCTGCTCGGCAAGAGCGGTTGCACGCGCATGGTGCAGGGCGGGTACAACGTGGCGCTGGCGAAGGAGGATTCGGTCGAGCGCCACTTCATGGACACGATCGAGGGCGGCAAGTGGCTGCCCGACCAGGATCTCGCGTGGCAACTCGTCGAGGTGGCGATCGAGCGCATCCACGAACTGGAAAACGAACTCGGCTGCTTCTTCGACCGCAATCCCGACGGGACGGTGCACCAGAAGGCGTTTGCCGGGCAGACGTTCGACCGCACCGTGCACAAGGGCGACCTGACCGGCATCGAGATCATCAACCGGCTGGCCGAGCAGACGTGGGCGCGCGGCATCAAGCGCCTGGAGGAGCATCGCGCGGTCGAGATCATCCGCAACCGCAGGGGCGACGCGATCTCCGGCGTGCTGATGATCGACGTGCGCACCGGCGAGCTCAAGTTCGTGCAGGCGCAGGCGGTGCTGCTCGCCACCGGCGGCGGGCCGACGATGTACAAGTACCACACGCCCTCGGGCGACAAGAGCTGCGACGGCATGGCGATGGCGCTGCGCGCCGGCCTCACTCTGCGCGACATGGAGATGGTGCAGTTCCACCCGACCGGGCTGGTCGCCGGCCTCGGCACCCGCATCACGGGAACCATCATCGAGGAGGGTCTGCGCGGCTCCGGCGGACACCTTCTCGACGGCCGCGGCGAGCGCTTCATGCAGCAGTACGACCCGCGCGGCGAACGCGCGACCCGCGACATCGTCAGCCGCGGCATGTACGACCAGATGCTCAAGGGCAATGTCGGTCCCAACGGCGGGGTCTACATCACGATGCGCCATCTCGATCCGGTGATGGTGCGCAGGGAATTCAAGGGCATGGTCGAGCGGTGCGCGGACTGCGGCTTCGATCTGGTGTCGGGACTGGTCGAGGTCGTGCCGACCGCCCACTACATGATGGGCGGTGTGGTGTTCCGTCCCGATTGCTCGACCGAGCTCACCGGCCTGTTCGCCGCCGGCGAGGACACCGGCGGGGTGCACGGCGCGAACCGGCTGGGCGGCAACGGCGTGGCCAACTCCACCGTGTACGGGGGTATCGCCGGAGACACGATGGGCGAGTGGGTGACGAAGAACGGCGTGTTCTTCGAGCCCGACGAGTCGGCGATCATCGCCGGCATCGCGCGCGTGATGCGTCCGCTCGGCGGTGCGGGCAAGGCCCCGGCCAGCGATCTGGTCGAGGTGCGCAACCGGCTGCACGACCTGATGTGGGACGACGTGGGTATCTTCCGTGATGCGAACAGTCTCGCGCGCGCCGCCGGTGCGCTGGAGGAACTCGACGCCCGGCTCGACGGAATCGGCGTGGCTGACGGCGCTCGCGGCTTCAACCTGACCTGGCACGACTGGCTCAACCTGAAGAACCTGGTGCTGGTCAGTCAGGCGATACGCGGTGCCGGCGAGCAGCGTACCGACTCGCGCGGAGCCCACTACCGCAACGACTTCCCCGACGTGCGCGATCTCGAGAACTCGCGCTACACGACGGTACGCATCGACAATGGCCGCTTCGACTACGGTACCCGCCCGGTGGTGTTCAGCCGGGTGCGCCCCGGCGAGACACTGCTGAAGTGACCGGGGCGGGAGACCGCACCGATCAGTGCGCGGTCTCCCAGTTCGGGCCGCTGCCCATCTCGACGAGTAGCGGCACGGCGAGGCTCGCCACACCGCACATCAGACCGGGAAGCCGGGCGCGCAGGTGCGCGAGCTCCGGTTCGGGCACCTCGAGCACCAGTTCGTCGTGCACCTGCATGATGAGGCGGGTGCGCAGGCCCTCCTGCTGCAGATGCCGGTCGACGGCGATCATCGCGAGCTTGATCAGATCGGCGGCAGTGCCCTGCATCGGCGCGTTGATCGCAGCGCGCTCCGCGCCCTGGCGCCGCTGCTGGCTCGAGCTGTGGATCTCGGGCAGGTACAGGCGACGGCCGAACACGGTCTCGACGTAGCCGCTGTCGAGGGCGGCGGCGCGTGTACGCTTCATGTATTCGGCCACGCCGGGATAGCGTGCGAAGTAGCGCTCGATGTACTGCTGCGCCGCGCCGCGTTCGATGCCCAGCTGGGCGGCGAGCCCGAATGCCGACATGCCGTAGATCAGGCCGAAGTTGATTACCTTGGCGTAGCGTCGCTGCTCGGTGTCGACGTCGGCAGGCGCAACGCCGAAGATCTCCCCGGCCGTCGCGCGATGGATGTCCTCGCCGGCCGCGAATGCAGCGAGCAGCCCCGGATCGCCGGACAGGTGCGCCATGATGCGCAGTTCGATCTGCGAATAGTCGGCCGAGACGATCACGTGACCGGGCGCGGCGATGAACGCTTCGCGGATGCGCCGACCCTCGGCGGTACGCACCGGAATGTTCTGCAGATTCGGATCGGTCGATGACAGCCGCCCGGTCACCGCCACCGCCTGCGCGTAGTTCGTGTGCACGCGGCCGGTGTGCGGATTGACCATCTTCGGCAGCTTGTCGGTGTAGGTGGACTTGAGCTTGGACAGCGACCGGTGCTCGAGCAGCAGCTTGGGCAGCGGGTAGTCCAGAGCGAGCTCGGTGAGCACGTCCTCGTCGGTGGACGGCGTACCACCGGGCGTCTTCTTCACGACCGGCAGGCCGAGCTTGCCGAACAGCAGTTCCTGAATCTGCTTGGGCGAGTTCAGGTTGAATGGCTGCCCCGCCGCCTGAAACGCACGCTGCTCGACGTCGAGCAGCTTCGCCCCGAGTTCACCGCTCTGGCGCTGCAGCAGCGGCACGTCGAGCAGCACCCCGGTTCGCTCCATCGCGAACAGGACGCGCAGCACCGGCAGCTCGATCTCGCGGTATACGCGCTCGAGCGGATCGACTGCGGCCACCTGCGGGTACAGCGTGCGGTGCAGGCGCAGCGTGATGTCCGCATCCTCGGCCGCGTACTCGGTGGCCCGCTCCAGGGAAACCTCGTCGAAGCCGATCTGGCTCGCGCCCTTGCCTGCCACCTGCTCGTAGGTGATCGTCGTCTCGTTCAGGTGGCGCAGCGCAAGATCGTCCATGTCGTGCCGGCGGTGACTCTCCAGCACGTACGACTGCAGCAGCGTGTCGTGGGCGATACCGGCCACGCGTACGCCGTGGTTGGCGAACACGTGGCAGTCGTACTTGAGATTCTGGCCGACCTTCGCGTGCGCGTCGCTCTCCAGCCACGGCCGCAGTCGCGCCAGCACGGCGTCGCGCGCGAGCTGGTCGGGTGCGCCCGGATAGCGGTGCGCGAGCGGGATGTAGCAGGCCTCACCCGGTGCGACCGAAAGCGAGATTCCGACCAGTTGCGCAGTGAGCGGATCCAGCCCCGTGGTCTCGGTGTCGATGCAGGTCAGCTCTGCCGCCGCGATCTTCGCCAGCCACGCCTCGAGCTGCGCCGCGCTCACCACGCATTCGTAGTTCCGCTCGACGGGCGCCGACCCGGAGACCGCGGAAAAGGGGCCTGGCCCCTTTTCCGCCTTTTCCGGCGGCGCGCCGACATCGCGAGAGCGGGGCGTCGACGCGCTGGCCGTGCCGGATGCGACCCCCTGCGCCCGGGCGCGCACCTCGTTCAGCCAGGTCTTGAACTCGAAGCGCTCGAACAGGCGCGCGAGACTCGCGTCGTCGGGCGCGAACGGGGCCAGCGACTCGGGCGTCACCGGCAGTGCCAGATCGCGGCGCACGGTGACCAGCCTGCGGCCCATCGGCAACCAGTCGAGGGCGCGGCGGAGATTCTCGCCGACCACGCCCTTGATCTCTCCGGCGTGCGCGATCACGTTGTCGAGCGAGCCGTACTGCTGCAGCCACTTCACCGCCGTCTTCGGTCCGACCTTCTCCACACCGGGTACGTTGTCGACCGTGTCGCCGACCAGCGTGAGGTAGTCGACGATGCGATCGGGCGGCACGCCGAACTTGGCGGTCACCGCCTGCGGATCGAGCGTCTCGTTGCTCATCGTGTTGACCAGCGTCGTCGACTCGTCGACCAGTTGCGCGAGGTCCTTGTCGCCGGTGGAGACCACGGTGCGCATGCCGTGCGCATGCGCCTGCTCCGCGAGCGTGGCGATCACGTCGTCGGCCTCGACGCCGTCGATCATCACGATCGGCCAGCCCATTGCCGCGATCGCCTCGTGGATCGGCTCGATCTGCAGCGCCAGATCGTCGGGCATCGGTGCCCGGGTAGCCTTGTACTCCGGGTACCAGTCGTCGCGGAAGGTCCTGCCCTTGGCGTCGAAGACGCACGCCCTATAATCGGCCGGCACCTCGCGCGCGAGCCGGCGCAGCATGTTGATCACGCCGTAGACGGCCCCCGTGGGTTCGCCGGCCTGATTGCGCAGATCCGGCAGGCCGTGGAACGCGCGATACAGATACGACGAAGCGTCGACCAGCAACAGGGTTTTCATCGGGAAGCGGGGAGCAGGGCGCGATGCACGACAAGATACCGGTAGCCGTCGATCCCTCGGTCGAGCCCGAGCTTGCGCGGCGCGTCGACTCCACACGCGAGGCGTGGCGCGTGCTGGAGATTATGTCAGAGTTCATCGAGTCGACCGAGCGACTCGAGCACATCGCGCCCGCGGTCAGCGTGTTCGGCAGCGCGCGCACGCCGCCCGATCACGGGTACTACGTATTGGCGGAGCAGATCGCGCGATCGCTGTCGGACGCAGGCTTCGCAGTGATCTCCGGTGGCGGTCCCGGCGTGATGGAAGCGGCGAACAAGGGCGCCTTCTTCGGCCGCAGTCCGAGCGTCGGCCTGAACATCCAGTTGCCGCACGAGCAGCGCGCCAATCCGTATCAGGACGTCAGCCAGACGTTCCGCCATTTCTTCGCGCGCAAGGTGGCCTTCGTGAAGTTCGCGGTCGCCTACGTCGTGCTGCCCGGAGGCTTCGGTACCCTGGACGAGCTGTTCGAGGCACTGACGCTCGTGCAGACGGGGAAGACGCGGCGTATCCCGATCATTCTCGTGCACGAGCCCTTCTGGCGCGGATTGCTCGACTGGTTCCGCGCCCGGCTGATCGGCGAGGGAATGATCAGCCCCGATGACATGGACCTGATCCGCGTGATCGACGAACCCGCCAAGGTGGTCAGCGCGATCTTCGACCACTACGAGGCGCGCGGCTTCGCACCGTCGCCGCGCGAACGCGAGATCCAGCTCAATCTGTAGCGCTGCCTCGCTGGCCACGCCACGTGCGGCATGCTGCATGAAGCGATCGTTCGCGCCGATCGGAGCGGTCGTGCGGGAACGGTGGCTTCACCCCGGACACCGCGGGCCTCCGGAGCAGCACTCCGGAAGCCCGCGGACATGCGGCGGAATTACGACAGCTGCTTCGAGACCAGCTTGGTCAGGTCGAACATCGAGACCTGCTTCTTGCCGCCGAAGATCGGGCCGAGCTTGGCATCGGCGTTGATGTTGCGGCGGTTGACGCTGTCCTGCAGGCCGTTCTTCTTGATGTAGGCCCAGATCTTCTTCGTGACTTCCGGCCGCGACAGCGGCTTGTCGCCGACGATCGCAGCGAGCAGTGCGCTGGGCTTGAGCGCGACCATGAATGCCGCGTTCGGCTTGCGTGCGACCTTCTTCTTCGCGGCCTTCTTCGGAGCTGCTTTCTTCGCGACTTTCTTCGCGACTTTCTTTGCAACCTTCTTCGCGGCTTTCTTGGCGGGCTTCTTGGCAGCCATTCAGGGAGTCTCCATGAGATTTTGAGTGAGCCTTCCGCGCCGCGATTGCGGCGCGCCGATGTGCAGTTCGGACACCGCACCTCTCGCGCAGTGCCGCAGCTGCGGAGGACTGCCTGAGAGTGTAACCATGCCGTGGGAGAAGAAAAGGGGTTGGCGCAGGTTTTTTCCCTAGGGCGCTCCTAGGGGAGTTGCCTGGCGCGCTCCTGGGGGAGTTGCCTGGCGCGCTCCCTGTGGGCGGGGAGCGTCGCCAGGACAGTCCCGGGCGGAGTCCTGCGGCAGCTTTCGCGCGGGGCGCCGTCGCGCGCTGACAGGATGGCGGCCGCGTTCGAGGTTGCCTAGAATGCGGGTTTGCACCACTGGATGAGCCGAATCATGCGCCGCAGTTTCGCAAGTCTCCCGATCCGCGGGTCGTTCCTCGCAGCGATGCCGGCGCTGGCGCTGGGCGTTTTGCTGTGCGTGCTCGCGAGCGTCGCGGCCGCGCAGAACCGGCCGCCGAATCTCGAGGCGCTGCCGGACGTTCCCCCGCCGCCGCCGCCGACGGTCCAGCTCACGCCTGGCCAGGAACCCGAGGTGCGGATCATCCGGCGCGAGTCGGAGACGGTCGAGGAGTACCGTATCGGTGGCCAGCTCTACATGCTGCGCGTCACGCCGGCCGGGGGCGTGCCGTTCTACCTGATCGACTACTTCGGCGACGGCAATTTCGTGCGCTCGGCAACGATCGACACCGGCGTGCGCGTTCCCATGTGGGTGATCCGCAGCTGGTAGGTGCCGCCCGACGGCGCGGCACGGGAGTCCCGGATGGCGGTTTTCACCACAGTCACGCCGCAGCAGGCCAGCGCCTGGCTGGAGCACTTCGAACTGGGCCGGCTGGTCGAGCTCGACGGCATTGCCAGCGGCATCGAGAACACCAACTACTTCCTGTCGACCTCGGGCGGCCCGAACCACGGCCGCTACGTGCTCACGCTGTTCGAGAAGCTGACTGCGGCCGAGCTGCCGTTCTACCTCGGGCTGATGGCGCACCTGGCGCAGGCGGGCGTGCCGACGCCGCGGCCGATGGCCGATCGCAGCGGCGCGCTGCTCGGTGAGCTCAACGGCAAGCCGGCAGCGATCGTCGCGCGCCTGAGCGGGCACTCCGTGCTGCGGCCGCAGATCGGGCACTGTGCCGCGCTGGGGCGCATGCTCGGACGCATGCACGTGGCCGGAGCGAGCTATGCGGCGACGATGGCCAACCCGCGCGGTCCGCGCTGGTGGAGCGCCACGGCGCCCAGCGTGTCCCCGTTCCTGCCCGAGCCCGAGCAGCGGATGCTGGCGTCGGAAATCCGGTTCCAGGCGAGCCACCGGTTCGACCGCCTGCCGCGCGGGGCCATCCACGCCGATCTGTTTCGCGACAACGTCCTGTTCGACGAGGCGGCCGTGCACGGTGACGGCAGCGGCGACGTGAGCGGACTGATCGACTTCTACTTCGCCTGCACCGACGTGCTGCTGTTCGACGTGGCAGTCGCGGTCAACGACTGGTGCCGGGCCGATTTCGATCAGCCGGCCGCCGGGCTGGACGCCGGTCGCGCCGCCGCCCTGCTCGAAGGCTATCGCGGCGAGCGCGCGTTCGACGAGGCGGAACTGGCGGCGTGGCCGGTGATGCTGCGCGCCGGTGCGCTGCGGTTCTGGGTGTCGCGTCTGTTCGACTTCCACCTGCCGCGGCCCGGCGAGATCGTGCGGGCGCACGACCCGGCACACTTTCGCGATCTGCTCGCCTGGCACCTCGCGCACCCGGCAGCGATCGCGCTGCCGTACGCCGGAGCGGCAGCGTGAGCGTGCCCGTGTTCCGCCGGGTGCCGGCACTGCGCGGGGCGCAGTGGCTGGTCAACGCGTGGTATCTGTTCACCCGCGATGCGCGGGCGTGGATGCTGTTCGTGCTCGTGCTGCTGGGTGTGATGCTGCTGCTCGCGGTGATCCCGCTCGTCGGGCCGCTGGTGTTCGGGCTGGTATTTCCGATCTTCTGCGCCGGGCTCGCGCTTGCTGCTCGCGCGGCAGAGCGCGGCGAGCCGATGCGCGTCGACCAGCTGTTTGCCGGGTTCAGGACGGCTCCGGGCGATCTGGTCGCCATCGGCGGGTTCTATCTCGTGGGTCAGGTCGTGGTGACCGCGGTGATGATGGGTATCGGCGGAGCGGAGCTCGAGAGCGCGCTCGCCGCGGCACGCAAGGGGGCTCCGCCAGAACTCACTGCCGGCGCCGGCACCAGTCTGCTGCTGGCTGCGGCCGTCGGGCTCGCACTGCTGATGCCGCTGATGCTCGCGACCTGGTTCGCGCCGCTGCTGGTGTTCTTCGACCGCATCAGGGCACTGCCTGCGTTGCAGGTCAGCCTGCGCGCCGGTCTGTGCAACTGGCGGGCGTTCGTCGTGTATGCGGTGGGGATGCTGCTCGCGCTGGTGCTCGCGCGCGTGGTCGTGGTGATCCTGTCCTACGTGCCGGTGATCGGCGGTATGCTGGCGACCCTCGTCGTCGGCGCGCTGCTGGCGGTGTTCGCGCCGGTCGCCTTCATTGCCTTCTACACGTCCTATGTCGACGTGTTCGCGCCGCTGGCGATCGAGTCCGACGCCGATGTGCCGGCGGAGCCTGACGACGCAGCCGGTGCGCAGCCGGACGAGACTGCCGGCAGCAGCGCCGGGGACGGGCCACCGCGCGCGTCCTGACCGACGTGCATCAGTGGCGGGCAGCGCCGCCGGTCAGCTGATCACGCGGCGTCGAGCTTCGCGTAGGCAAGCGCGAGCCACTTCACGCCCTCGCGGCCGAAATTCACCTGCACGCGTGCATCCGCCCCGCGCCCTTCGGCGCCGATGATCACCCCTGCGCCGAACTTCCCGTGGCGCACGTTCTGCCCGATGCGAAACGGGCTGCCCGGGTCACTCTGTGCGCGCGGTGCTGCGCGCACGCTGACCGGTGCGTACGCCGCCGCCGCGCCCGGGCGCGCGAAACCGGTCGAGTCGCTGCCGCGCTCGTAGGCCGGCGACAGGCGCTTGAGCAGTCCGATCGGAATCTCGCGCAGGAAACGCGAGGCGAGGTTGTAGCGAGTCTGACCGTGCAGCATCCGGCTCTGGGCGAACGTGAGGTAGAGCCGGCGCCGGGCGCGGGTCACGGCGACGTACATCAGTCGACGTTCCTCCTCGACGCCGCCGGGATCGTCGAGGCTGTTCTCGTGAGGGAACAGACCCTCCTCCAGGCCGCTGGCGAACACCGTGTGGAACTCGAGGCCCTTTGCCGCGTGCACGGTCATCAGCTGCAGCGCGTCCTGTCCGGCTTCGGCCTGGTTGTCGCCAGCCTCCAGCGAGGCGTGAGCGAGGAACTGCAGCAGCAGCGCGTCGGCGTCCGGCGCTGCCCCGGCGTCTGCGGCCGCCGCGGGAACGGCGCCCGGCTGCTGTTGCGCGCTCTGCGCATCGAGCTCACCCGCCGGTTCGAGCTCGAGCAGCCGCATCGGGTCGTCGGCGAACTGCGCCGCGGCATTGACCAGTTCGTCGAGGTTCGCCAGCCGGTCGGCCCCTTCGCGCTCGGTCTCGTAGAACGCGCGCAGGCCCGAGCGCTCGATCACCGCTTCGATCGTCTCGGGCAGCGTCGCGCCGGCGCACTCCTCGCGCAGCCGATCGACCAGCAGCACGAAGGACTCGATCCCCTTCTTCGGCGGCTCGGCTGCAGCGCGCGTACCGCCGCGTGCGCAGGCGGCCTGCCACAGGCTCACTCCGGCGCCGCGCGCAGCGTCCTGCAACTGCTCGATCGATCGCGCGCCGATGCCGCGCGCGGGGAAGTTGATCACCCGCAGCAGTGCAGCGTCGTCGCCGGGGTTGGCGACCAGCCGCAGGTAGGCGAGCGCGTGCTTGACCTCCTGGCGCTCGAAGAAGCGCAGCCCGCCGTAGACGCGATACGGCAGGCTCGCGGCGAACAGCGCGTGCTCGAGCACGCGCGACTGCGCGTTGGAGCGGTAGAGCAGCGCCACTTCGCGCAGCGGCACGCCGCTCGCGCGTGCCTCGCGCACCTGCTCGACGATGAACTGGGCTTCCTCGCCATCGGTGCGCGCCTCGAACAGCCGGATCGGTTCGCCCTTGCCCTCGGAGGTCCACAGGTTCTTGCCCAGGCGCTGCCGGTTGTGGCCGATCAGCGCGTTCGCTGCATCGAGGATGTTGCCGTGCGAGCGATAGTTCTGCTCGAGCTTGATCACCGTGCGCGCGGCGAATTCACGCTCGAAGTCGCGCATGTTCGCCACGTTCGCGCCGCGGAAGCTGTACACCGACTGATCGTCGTCGCCGACGGCGAACACCGCATTGCCGGGCCCGGCGATCAGCTTCAGCCAGTCGAACTGAAGCCGGTTGGTGTCCTGGAACTCGTCGACCAGGATGTGCGCGAAGCGCGCGCGGTAGTGTTCGCGGATCGCCTCGTTGCGCGCGAGCAGTTCGTAGCTGCGCAGGATCAGCTCGGCGAAGTCGGTCACGCCCTCGCGCTGGCACTGCGCCTCGTACAGGCGGTAGATCTCGACCAGCTGCCGCGTGTGGTCGTCGCAGGCCTCCACCGCGGCAGGGCGCCGGCCGGCTTCCTTCTGCGCGCTGATGAACCAGGCGGTGTCGCGCGGCTTGAACGTCTCCTCGTCGATGCCGTTGGCCTTCTGCATCCGCTTGACCAGAGCGATCTGGTCGGCCGTGTCCATGATCTGGAACGTCTGCGGCAGGCCGGCGTCTCGGTGGTGCGCCCGCAGCATCCGGTTGGCCAGGCCGTGGAAGGTCCCCACCCACATGCCGCGGGTGTTGATCGGCAGCATGGCCGAGATCCGCGTGAGCATCTCGCGCGCGGCCTTGTTGGTGAAGGTGACCGCGATCAGTCCGAGCGGACTGACCTGTCGCGTCTCGATCAGCCACGCGATGCGGGTGGTGAGCACGCGCGTCTTGCCGCTGCCGGCACCGGCGAGAATCATCGCCGATTCGCGCGGCAAGGTGACTGCGGCGAGTTGCTCGGGGTTGAGGTCTTCCAGCAGTCGGCTTGACATGGCAGCGGCGGATTATACGGGCCCGGCGCGTGCCGGCAGGCGCCCGCGCTCGCCGCCGCGCACGCTCAGCGGTTGCTGCCCGGCGCCGTATCCGCCGCACCTGCGATGATGCCGGCGATCCGCGCTTCCAGACCGCGCGCCTCGCGCTCGCTCGCCAGATTGGGAATGCGCACCGCGTAGGTGATGCCGGCATCGGTCTTCCGCGGGCGGATCTGCGCGGCGTATCCGGCTGCGCGCAGCGCGTCCCACAGCCTGAGCGCCTGCCCCTCGTCGGCGGTGGCGAGCGCGGTCAGCACTGTGCGTCCGGTCGCCGTCGCAGCGCCCGCGCCGGCGACGAGATCGGTGTCGGCCGCCCACTGCGCGAGCTGCTTCGGGTCGACCGCGGCGACCGGCAGTGCCGGCGCGCCCACCGGGGCGACGTAGAACGACAGCGGCTCGCTCATGGTGATCGGCGCATCACTGCCGCGGGTGACGGTGATGCGGCCTTCGATCAGGCAGACGATCTCGTTCTGCGCGTTCCCGCGTCCCCAGAGGTCGGTGCCGCGGATGCCCGCGGTGACCGTGGCGATGCGGATCTGCAGGTCGCGCTCGCTGCGCCTGCGCTGCACCTTGGCGGTGGTGAACCGGAAGGCGCCGCGCGCGATTTCCAGCAGTCCGGAGAGCACGGTCGACTGGCCGTGACTCACTCGCAGGTCGGTGAGTTCGAGTCGCCCCGACGCGCCGAGCTTCAGCGTGCTGCCCTCGGCCAGACGCAGCTGCACGCGCGCATCGGCGCCGGTGATCACGACGTCGCCGGTGC
>CANGUQ010000015.1 GCA_947456915.1 Betaproteobacteria bacterium | reverse complement strand
TTCTGATCTTCTGGTGCGTCGAGCGTTCCGAAGGCGAGAACGCCTACGGCTGAACCGCCTGGCGTGGGCGTGGCGTGCGCCCGATGTCGCAGGGGTGCAGCGCCGCGCGGAATGGGTTGCGCACCCGGGCGACATCGGGTACCGATGAGGGCGGGCCGCGCTGCGGGGGCAACGGGATGGGCATGGCGCCCCCTCGACGGTCCGGGGCCGTGCCGCGCTGTACGGGCTCGGCGTGCGCGGGGGGCACCGGGCACGCAGGGTGTTCGATCAGTTCCGCACGGCGCAGACTCTTGCCCGAACGGCAGCCTCCGCCTCGTGCGCGCGGGTGATGCTGGTCCACTCGGTCCTGATGTCGCTGCCCTTGTCCACGAGCACGCCCTTGCCCGAATGGCTCTCCATCGACAGCATCCGGAAGCGGGATACGGTGCAGTCGAACTCGAAGAGTCCGCGGAACCGGTTGATGGACGCAGCCGTCCTGTCGGGCGCGCTGAAGTCGATCTGCATCCACACTTGCCGCAGGTTGCCATTCACGCGCAGCGAGCGCGCATCGTACTGGATGCCCTCGCTGACCTGCGTCCAGTTCTGAGCATGACCGGGCAGCGTGGTGAGCGCGAGCCCCATCCCGAGGACGACAGTCGCGGCCGTACGTCCGGCGACCGTCATGCGGGCGTTCGCTGGATGCGTCGCTGCAGTTCGCGGCGGCCGCGCCGAAGATTGATCAGACAAGCACATTTCCCTTCAGGTGGGGTGAGCGCGTCGAGTACGGGGTCGGCCGCGCAGCGGACTGCCCACACGGGCCGCTGCGGTGTCTGGCGCCGGCCTGCCGCAGTTTGTCAGAGATGGACCGCGCACGACGACAGATATGGTCGTCTGTCGTGCGGCTGGTTGGCGACAATTGCGCCGGCCGGCTGGCGACAGTTATCTTTGCCGGTTGAGGCCCGAGCCGGGCAGGTCGTTCGAGTGGTTGCCGCCTGTGCGGGCGGCGGCTTGTCCTGGTGGAGCGTCCCGGGCACGTGGGCGAGGGCGCGTTCGGCGGGTGCAGTCCCCGATGTACTGGCGTTCGTCGCAGGGCAGCGAGTGCAGCCGCGTAACGCACGTCGCGGGGCACAGCGGTCCGCGCGTCGTCTGCGGTCGGGTGCAGCGAGGGAGGGGCGCCTTCGCCGGGTACCTTGCTCTGAGTCGGCCCGGACATCGTGACTGCGGCCTCGCCGGATGCACGCGCGGCAGCCGTGTCATTCCCGCTGACCCGCCTGTGCCGCGTGGCGTGCCGGCGAACGCTGCGGTGTACGTCATTGGGTACGCTGGATGTTATGCGATGCCGTGTGGTCATCGAATCGCTTCCGCCGATGACGGGCGCTCCAGCACCGGGCGCGGTTGCAGATACCAGCAGGGCCGCGTCGGTTGAACGCTGGATCGGGTCAGTGGGAGACCGCGGTAACCGGGATGTCAGCTGGAAGAAAAGTCTTCTATATGACATAAATGAAGAATCTTCGCTCGAAATCGAGCGATCTGCCCGATATCCGCTGGCCAACACCTGACTTGCGCGACAGTGTCGTCAGTGCCAGTCCACCCGGCTGCCTCAGGTACCGCAGAACGTCTGGTAGGCCGCAGTCACCTCGGGCGGCGCGGGGACGGTCCACGGCTGCAGCGCCGGATCGTCGTCCCAGGGTCGACGCACGGCGTCGATGAGGCGGCGCAGCGGCGCAATATCGCCGTCATCGCTGGCCGCGCGCAGCGCTGCCTCGACCTGATGGTTGCGTGGAATCACCCGCGGGCTCGCGCGGCGCATCGCCTGGGCGCGGGCGTGGGCCGCATCGCCGCCTGCCTCAGGCACGTCGGTCGCGCACCGGTTGCGCCAGCGCGCAAGCCACGCGCCCGGCGCGTCGGTGTCGGCGAACAGGCTGTTCAACGCAGCGAGGTTGCCGGTCGCCGCGTCGGCGAGGCTGCGCCAGGCCAGCGTGTAGTCGATGCGATGGGTGTGAAGCAGCGACAGCCAGTCGGCAGCGAGCGCCGTATCTGCCTCGTCGCGGTCGGCATCCGGGTGCTCCGGCTGTCGCAGCCCGAGCCGTGCGCGCTGGCCACGCAGCAGGGCGCTGCGGTACTGCTCCGGCCAGCCGTTGAGCAGGTCGGTGGCGCGTTGCACCGCGCGATCGAGGTCCGGGTCGATCAGTGGCAGCAGGCACTCGGCGAGACGGGTCAGGTTCCACAGCCCGATCTGCGGCTGGTTGCCGTAGGCGTAGCGGCCCTGGTGATCGATCGAGCTGAACACGGTCGCCGGGTCGTAGGCTTCGAGGAAGGCGCAGGGGCCGTAGTCGATCGTCTCGCCCGACAGCGTCATGTTGTCGGTGTTCATCACGCCGTGGATGAAGCCGACGTTCATCCACTGTGCGATCAGTGCCGCCTGGCGGTTGGCCACGGCGGCGAGCAGCTGCAGGTAGCGGTCCGGGTCGGCGGCGAGCGCCGGGTCGTGGCGGTCGATCGTGTAGTCGGCGAGTGCACGCAGCAGTTCGTTGTCGCCGCGGGCCGCCACGTACTGGAAGGTACCGACGCGCAGATGGCTGGCCGCCACCCGTGTGAGCACCGCACCGCGCAGCTTGTGCTCGCGCAGTACGACCTCGCCGGTGCCGGCGACGGCGAGCGCACGGGTGGTAGGAATGCCCAGTGCGTGCATCGCCTCGCCGATGATGAGCTCGCGCAGCATCGGGCCGACTGCCGCCTTGCCGTCGCCGCCGCGCGAGAAGGGGGTACGGCCTGAGCCCTTGAGGGCGATGTCGAACCGGCGTCCCCGCGGATCGACGATTTCGCCGAGGAGGACGGCTCGGCCATCACCCAGTTGCGGCGAGAAGCCGCCGAACTGGTGGCCCGCGTACGCCTGGGCGACCGGCGCCGCGCCGGCGGGCAGCGTGTTGCCGGCGAAGATCGACGCCCCGGCCGCAGAGTCGAGGGCAGATGCGTCCAGCCCGAGCTCGACTGCCAGTGCGTCGTTGAAGAAGAGCAACTGCGGCGAGGGAACCTGCGCCGGAGGCCAGGCGACGCACAGACCGTCGAGTGTGCGGACGAAGCTGTTGTCGAAGCGGAATGGCGCAGGGGCACTGGCGAGGTCGGAAGGCATCGTGGGTCGGGCAGAGTGGTCCGGAGTCGGCATCCTACCCGGCTGCCGCGGCAGCGGGGGAGCCGTGGGATTCGACGGGTGGACCGGGTTCGAGTCTGAGTCCATGTCGAGGCAGTGGGGGTCCGGGAGAGCATCGGGCCGAAGGCGGCGGCGCAGGGCAATCGCAGATCGGTTCGCGCCGAAGGCGGCGGGGCAGGGCTGTGCGGAATGCTCGGGCACGCTTGGCGGGCCTGCCGGGGTGCGCGTTGCATGGCGGGCATGCCGGACTGGACAGGATCGCGAGCGGAAGCGGGGCTTTGGCATGAGAGGCGCGGGCGCTCTTGCCCGCCACGTTGGCGGGCAACACGCAGCGGAGACGGCGTTGCATCTCGGGCCACTCGCAGAGCGGCGTGGTGTTTCACGTGAAACAAGCGACCCGGATAGCGAGCGCCGCACTCCAGCGGATGTTCGACGTTTCACGTGAAACGTTCCTGCAGTCGCGTCCGGGCGCTGGTTGTCGCGTCAGCCGCGCGGCGGCACGCTTGTACAGTCGGACGTTATCAGCGCGAGACCTGCACGAGCTTGCTCGCCGCACAGTCGCGTGCCTACAATCGCTCCCCCCGCGATCCCGGCACGCGCGAAGTACGCGCGCCGGGTCGTCGCGTATCCGGTTTTCCCTGCGCACTCCGTCACTGAAGCCAGCCGGCCTCGCCGCATCCCTCGATGTTGTACCCGACCGAATTCGATGTGATCGTCATTGGTGGTGGCCACGCCGGCACCGAGGCCGCGCTTGCCGCTGCCCGCGCCGGGCGGGCGACACTGCTGCTGACGCACAACATCGAGACGCTGGGGCAGATGTCGTGCAACCCCTCGATCGGTGGCATCGGCAAGGGCCACCTGGTCAAGGAAATCGACGCGCTCGACGGAGCGATGGCGGCGGCGACGGATGAGGCGGGGATCCAGTTCCGTACCCTCAACTCGCGCAAGGGCCCTGCAGTGCGCGCAACGCGGGCGCAGGCTGACCGGCTGCTGTACAAGGCAGCGATCCGCCGTCGGCTGGAGAATCAGCCGAACCTCACCCTGTTTCAGCAGGCAGTCGACGATCTGATTCTGGAGGGCGGTCGGATCGCCGGGGCTGTGACTCAGACCGGCATCCGTTTCCGCGCGCGTGCGGTCGTACTGACGACTGGCACCTTCCTGTCGGGTCTGATCCACATCGGCATGACCAGCCACGGTGCCGGCCGTGCCGGTGATCCGCCGGCGCAGGCGCTGGCGCAGGCGCTGCGCGCCCTGGCGCTGCCGCTGGGGCGACTGAAGACAGGGACGCCGCCGCGGCTCGATGCGCGTACGATCGATTTCTCGCGGCTCGAGCGCCAGCCCGGGGACGAGCCGGTGCCGGTGTTCTCGTATCTGGGCTCCCGGGCGCAGCATCCGCGACAGATTCCGTGCTGGATCACCCACACCAACGCTCGCACGCACGATGTGATCCGCGCCAACCTCGATCGCTCGCCGATGTTCGCCGGCGTGATCGAGGGCATCGGTCCACGCTACTGCCCATCGATCGAAGACAAGGTGACGCGCTTCGCCGAGCGCGACAGCCACCAGATCTTCCTCGAGCCGGAAGGCCTGACGGTCAACGAGATCTATCCGCAGGGCATGTCGACCAGCCTGCCGTTCGACGTACAGCTCGCGTTCATGCGCTCGATCGTCGGGCTGGAGCACGTACACATCGTGCGCCCCGGCTACGCGATCGAATATGACTATGTGGATCCGCGGGCGCTGTCCGCATCGCTGGAACTGAAGGCGATTCCCGGCCTGTTCCTGGCCGGTCAGATCAACGGCACGACCGGCTACGAGGAGGCGGCGGCGCAGGGTCTGCTCGCGGGAATCAACGCCGCCCGCACGGCCGACGCAGAAGAGCCGTGGGCGCCACGGCGCGACGAGGCCTACCTCGGTGTCCTCGTCGACGACCTGATCACGCGCGGGGTGACCGAGCCGTACCGGATGTTCACCAGCCGCGCGGAATACCGGCTGTCGCTGCGCGAGGACAATGCAGACGCCCGACTCACCGAGATCGGCCGGCGGCTGGGTCTGGTATCCGACCAGCGCTGGATGGCGTTCGAGCGCAAGCGTGAGGCTGTGGCGCGCGAAACCGAGCGCCTGAAGTCGACCTGGATCAACCCGAGATTGCTGAGTACGGACGATATGTCACGTGTATTCGGGCGGTCCCTGGAAAGGGAGTATTCACTCACACAGCTGCTGAGCCGGCCAGAAGTCAGCTATCGGTCATTGATGACGCTGCCCGCGATCGGGCCTGGTGTGGTCGACGAGGCGGTTGCCGAGCAAGTCGAGATCGCCGCCAAGTACGCGGGCTACATCGATCGGCAGGCCGAGGAGATCGCACGGCAGGACCAGTGGGAAACCACCCGGCTGCCGACGGACTTCGACTACGCGGCACTGTCCGGGCTGTCGATCGAGGCGCGGCAGCGCCTGACGGCGCAACGTCCCGAAACCCTGGCACAGGCGGCACGCATGCCCGGCATCACGCCGGCGGCGGTTTCACTGCTGTGGGTGCACCTGAAGCGACGAACCCGCAGCGCGGTGGTCGGCGCGCCGGCGGGTGACCGCGTCGCGGCAGTCTCGACCGACGTGGCGAGCGTGGAGCGGTCGGGATGAGCGCAGTACGGCGACAGGTTGCGCGTGCACTCGCGCTGCACCGGACCGGGTCGTGCACCGCACCCGGCGGTGCATCGCTCGACGTATCGATTTGCGTATCTTCCAGCGGGCCTGCCCGCGCAGCGAGCACGCTGCCGATGGCGGCGTTCACCGCCGTGCCCCCCTCGGTTGCCCGCGCAGTGGCGGCTGGCGGTGGCTTCCTCCCACGCGTGCGAACGCCTGCAACGGGCCTGGTCGCCGAAAACCGTATTTCCTGCCTGCCATGCCCGATCTGACCCTCGACGCCGGACTCTCTGCCCTTGGGCTCGACCTGCCGGCCACCGCCCGGCAATCGCTGCTCGACTACATCACGCTCATCGGGAAGTGGAACCAGGTGCACAACCTGACCGCGATCCGCGAGCCGGCGAAGATGGTCACCCACCATCTGCTCGACAGCCTCGCTGTGCTGCAGCGGATCGACGCGCCCGAGCAGCGGCTGCTCGACGTCGGGAGCGGCGCTGGTCTCCCCGGAATTCCGCTGGCGATTGCGCGGCCGCAGTGGGCGGTGACCGTGCTCGACAGCAATCACAAGAAAGGCGTGTTCCTGCAGCAGGCGGTCGCCGCACTCGGGCTGCGCAATGTCCAGGTCGTGGTCGAGCGCGTCGAGGCGTTTCGTCCGGCGGCGGGCTTCGACATCGTGATCTCGCGGGCCTTCTCCGATCTGGCCGAGTTCGCGGAACTGGCGAAGCATCTGCGCGCGCCGGGCGGTGCACTGCTCGCGATGAAGGGCGTCTACCCGTACGAGGAAGTGCTGCAACTGTCGCCGGAACTGGGCACCGTCGAGGTGTCGCGGCTGACCGTGCCCGGCGTCGACGCCGAGCGCCATCTGGTGCGCATCGGCGAGGCGTGACCGACCGTGATGAACGCGAAGACCGCAGCGGGAACCGCGCCCGGAACCTCGACCGCCAGAGGTCACGGGAAAAGGGGCCAGGCCCCTGTTACAAATTTCCACGGGAAAAGGGGCCAGGCCCCTGTTACAAATTTCAGCGAGGCCACGGCTGCGACCGGCGAGTGCAGCGCGGTGTCCCGGGGCGGCGAGTGCTGAGGCGCCGATGACACGCATTCTCGCGGTGGCGAACCAGAAGGGCGGGGTGGGCAAGACCACCACGAGCGTCAATCTCGGCGCGAGTCTGGCGGCGGCGAAGCGACGCGTGCTGCTGGTCGACCTCGATCCTCAGGGCAACGCGACGATGGGCAGCGGCATCGACAAGGCGCAGCTCGCCTACTCCGTCTATCACGTGCTGCTGGGCGCGGTGCCGGCAGCGGCCGCGCGGGTGCGCTCCGAAGTCTGCGGCTACGATCTGCTGCCGACCAACCGGCACCTCGCCGGCGCCGAGATCGAGCTGGTGGAGATGCCCGAGCGCGAGCTGCGACTGAAGCGCGCGCTGTCGGTGATCGCCGATCAGTACGACTACGTGCTGATCGACTGTCCGCCAGCGCTGTCGCTGCTCACGCTCAACGCATTCGCGGCCGCCGATGCCGTGATGATCCCGATGCAGTGCGAGTACTACGCGCTGGAAGGGTTGTCCGACCTGATCGACACGATCAAGCGCGTGCGCGCACACATCAACCCACGGCTGGACATCGAGGGGTTGCTGCGCACGATGTACGACCCGCGCAACACGCTGGCGCAGCAGGTGTCCGCGCAACTCACGCAGCACTTCGGCAACAAGGTGTTCCGGACGGTGATTCCACGCAACATCCGGCTGGCCGAGGCGCCGAGCTATGGTCGACCGGTGATCGAATTCGACCGCCAGTCGAAAGGCGCGCTCGCCTACCTCGCACTGGCCGGAGAAATGCTCAATCGGGCGGCTTGATCATGATGGCGAAACCGAAGGGATTGGGGCGCGGTCTGGACGCGCTGCTGGGCGGAGCTTCGGCGTTCGATGCGCCGACGGCAGCAGGCAGCACGTCCGAGGCCGAAGGCGTACGCGAACTGGCGATCGATGCGCTGCTGCCGGGCAAGTATCAGCCGCGCACGCGCATGGACGAGGCGGCGCTGGCCGAACTGGCCGAGTCGATCCGCGAGCAGGGCATCCTGCAGCCGATCCTGGTTCGCCCGGTGGGCGAGGGTCGGTACGAGATCATCGCCGGGGAGCGACGCTGGCGCGCGTCGCAGCTTGCCGGCCTCGAGCGCGTGCCGGTACTCGTGCGCACGATCGCCGATGAGTCGGCGCTCGCGATGGCGCTGATCGAGAACATCCAGCGCGAGGACCTGAATGCGCTGGAGGAAGCTCAGGGCATCCAGCGCCTGATCGACGAGTTCGGCATGACGCATGAGGCGGCGGCAAGGGCACTGGGGCGCTCGCGCACCGCGGTGACCAACCTGCTGCGCCTGCGCGCGCTTGCCGCGCCGGTGCAGGTCCTGCTCGCTGACGGAGCGCTCGAGATGGGGCATGCGCGCGCGCTGCTCGCGCTCGACGCCGGCCAGCAGGTCGCGCTCGCGAACAAGGTCGCCACGCAGCGGCTCTCGGTGCGCGAAACCGAACGCGAGGTGGCACGACTGAACGGCGAAGCGCGTGCGCGTGCCGTCGCGCCCGAACCCGATCGCGACGTGCAGCGGCTCGAGGAGCGTCTCGCGCAATTGCTGGGCACCGGCGTGCGAGTGCGGGCGGGCGCGAAGCACACCGGACGGCTGGAGATTGCCTGGCACTCGCTGGAGCACCTGGACGAGCTCACGCGCCGGCTGGGGCTGACGCCCGAGTGAGCGCCGGGCGGGGTCGACCGCCGCGAGGTCGGTGTATCACCGGGGTGCCGAAGCTTCGCCCCGCGGTCGGCCCGCTCCTGGCCCGCACCCGCGCCCCCGGCGCACGCCCTCGCCGCGCTGTCGATCGTCAGGATGCCCTCGCGCCGGGTGCGCGGTCCGTCTAGCAGCCCTGCCGCGCCCGCCTGCCCCGCGACGCTGCCGGTGCCGCGCCGGCTGGCATCGGGCGAGCAGCACTGCGCCCGGCCGGCCAAGGTTGACGAAATCGTCATGTGCCGCGATGATCCGGGGTTTCCCGTCCGCGGTACAGAGTCCGGCTGCGGCGGCGCCCCGGAGAGGTCCTGCCCGGCGCGGGCAGCGCCGTCCAACCGGAAGGTTTGACAAACGCTCCGGCGTCAGGCGAGAATCCGGGGCTTTGTTCGATACGGATGGTGCAGCGCGGCGGCTGCGCGCGGGCATCGACCGTGGCGGCTTGGCAGCGGGCTCGCAGTGGCCGGCGCCGGCGAGCACGCCCCGCGTGTGGCCGGCGTCGCGCGATCGGCGGCGGCATGCGTGTCGCGCGCGACGAAACGGTCAGGCTGCGGGTCGTCCGCAACGTTCCTGCACACCGGTCAGATCGAGACGATGGCTGTTCCATCCGGGTTCGTCGCGATCGTCGGGCTGCAGGCGGCGCTGATTGCGGTGGCTGCCGTGGCGATGGGTGCGTTCCGGGACGCGCCTGCCGCCTGGTCGACGCTGGCCGGTGGTGCGGCCTGCTGGGTCCCGAGTGCCCTGTTTGCTGGGCACCTGTGGCTCACGATGCGCACACGGCCGGAACACCTGGCAATCGTGTTCTTTGTCGGCGAGTTCGCAAAGATCCTGATGACCGTGCTGATGCTGCTCCTGATCGGCCGGCTGTATACGACGATTTTCTGGCCGGGCCTCCTGCTCGGCTTGATGGTGGCGGTGAAGGCGAACTGGCTCGCGCTGCTGCTGCGGCGCTGAGCACGGCGGCATCGGCGCGGCAAATCCGCGGCGAGCACCCGCAGTCCGCTCGGCAACACCCTCGAGACTCAGGCCGCACGCATCCCGCGGGCGGCAGTGCAACTTCCCCTGCGATCCGATCCATGGCTGCCGAACACTCCTACGCGCCCAATCCCACCGAATACATCGTCCATCACCTGGCGCACTGGCAGACCGACAAGCAGAAGTCGATCATCGACTTCTCCATCGTCAACATCGACACGGTGCTGTTCTCGCTCGCCTGCCTGATCGGCACCCTGCTGCTGCTGCGTGCCGCGGCAAGCCGCGCGACCTCCGGAGTGCCCGGCAAGTTCCAGGCGGCGGTCGAGATACTGGTCGAGATGGTCGAGGACCAGAGCAAGTCGATCGTTCACGGCGATCGCACCTTCATTGCGCCGCTCGCGCTCACGGTGTTCGTCTGGATCATCCTGATGAACGCGATCGATCTGATTCCCGTCGATCTGTTCCCGAAGATCGCGAGCGTGATCGGCTGGTATGGCTTCGGTGTCGCCGAGCATGACGTCTATCTGCGACCGCTGCCGACCGCCGACCTCAACGGCACGCTGGGCATGTCGCTGGGTGTGCTGCTGCTGATGCTGTACTACGGCATCAAGATCAAGGGTTTTGGTGGCTGGCTCCACGAGATGTTTACCGCCCCGTTCGGCTCGCATCCGCTGATGTGGCTGCCGAATTTCTTCCTGAACATCGTCGAGTACGTGTCGAAGATGGTGTCGCTTGGCATGCGACTGTTCGGCAACATGTATGCCGGCGAGCTGCTGTTCTTCCTGATCGCGCTGATGGGCGGTTACGCGGCGATGAACACCACTGGCATCTTTCTCACGATCGGACACGTTCTCGCCGGCACGGCGTGGCTGCTGTTCCATATCCTGATCGTGGTGCTGCAGGCATTCATCTTCATGATGCTCACGCTCGCGTATCTCGGCCAGGCGCACGAAGGCCACTGACCCGAATTCGTTCCGGCTCGCCCGGCAGGGCGCGACCGGTTTCCCGCTGTACTTTCGCTGTCGTATCAATAAACCGTACCCGCAAGGAGCTTGAAATGACCAACGTCGCTTTCGTTGCCCTGGCCGCTGGCCTCATCGTCGGCCTGGGTGCCATGGGTGCCGCAATCGGCATCGGCATCATGGGCAGCAAATACCTGGAAGCGGCCGCGCGCCAGCCCGAGCTGATGAACGCACTGCAGACCAAGATGTTCGTGCTGGCTGGCCTGATCGACGCGGCCTTCATCATCGGTGTGGGTATCGCGATGTTCTTCGCCTTCGCCAACCCGTTCGCCTGATCCCGCGTCCCGCGCCTTTCCACGTCGATTCGGCGGCCCGGCGACAAGCCGGGCCGCGGTGACCCATGAACATCAACGCCACGCTGATCATCCAGCTCGTCGTCTTCTTTGTCGGCGCGATGGTGACAATGAAGTACATCTGGCCGCCGCTGATCGGCGCGCTGGAGGAGCGGCAGAAGAAGATTGCCGACGGACTCGCTGCCGCCGAGCGCGGCAAGGCCGACCTGATCGCTGCCGAGAAGCGCGCCCAGGATGCCGATCGCGCCGCGCGCGATCGCGCACAGGAGATCATCGCCGCGGCCGAGAAGCGCGCCACGGCCATGATCGAGGAGGCCAAGGGTGCCGCCAAGGCAGAAGCCGAGCGGGTCACCGCGGGCGCCCGCGCCGAGGTCGAGCAGGAAGTGCAGCGCGCGCGGCAGGTTCTGCGCGAGCAGGTCGCCGCGCTCGCGGTGGCCGGTGCCGAGCGGATCCTCAAGCGCGAGGTCGACACCGCCGCGCACGCGCAGATGCTGTCTGCGCTGAAGCAGGAACTGTGAGCGGGAACCGGACCCACCATGGCTGAACTGTCCACCGTCGCCCGGCCCTACGCTGAAGCGGCATTCAAGCTCGCGCAGGAAGGGGGCTCGGCCGCGCAGTGGTCGGGCCTGTTGTCGAACCTCGCGCTGATCGTGCGCGACCCGCAGGTCGCCTCGCGCCTCGGCGACCCGGCGCTGAAGCCCGAGGCACTGGTCGGCTTCTTCGGCAGCCTGATCCCGGGCGGCCTCACCACCGAGGCGAAGAACTTCGTCGCCACGCTGGCCGAGAACGGCCGCGTCGAACTGCTGCCGCACATCGCGGAGCAGTACGCGGAACTGGTGAACCGCGCCGAAGGCCGCGCCGACCTGCTGATCGAATCGGCATTTCCTCTGGCCGGAGCCGATCTCGACGATCTGGTGAGCGCGCTCGAGAAGAAGTTCGCCCGCAAGTTGATTCCGACGGTCACCGTCGTCCCCGATCTCATCGGCGGCGTGCGGGTGAGCGTCGGCGATGAAGTACTGGACGCATCGGTGCGCGGCCGTCTCGCGCAGATGGCCACCGCCCTTCAATCCTAGGAGCACCCGAGATGCAACTCAACCCGTCCGAGATCAGCGAGCTGATCAAGAGCCGAATCCAGAACATGGGTGTCGGATCGGAAGTGCGCAACCAGGGCACCGTGGTGTCGGTGACCGACGGCATCTGCCGCGTGCACGGGCTGTCCGACGTCATGCAGGGCGAGATGCTGGAGTTTCCGAACAACACGTTCGGCCTCGCGCTCAACCTCGAGCGGGACTCGGTCGGCGCGGTGATTCTGGGCGAGTACGAACACATCTCCGAAGGCGACACGGTCAAGACCACCGGGCGCATTCTGGAAGTGCCGGTCGGCCCCGAGCTGATCGGCCGCGTGGTCAACGCGCTCGGCCAGCCGATCGACGGCAAGGGCCCGATCAACGCCAAGCTCACCGACGTGATCGAGAAGGTCGCCCCGGGCGTGATCGCGCGCCGTTCGGTGTCGCAGCCGGTGCAGACCGGCCTGAAGTCGATCGACGCGATGGTGCCGGTGGGTCGCGGCCAGCGCGAACTGATCATCGGTGACCGCCAGACCGGCAAGACGGCGGTGGCGGTGGACACGATCATCAACCAGAAGGGCAAGGACCTGTTCTGCGTCTACGTCGCGATCGGCCAGAAGGCCTCGACGGTGGCGAACGTGGTGCGCAAGCTCGAAGAGTACGGCGCGATGGCCTACACCATCGTGGTTGCGGCTTCGGCTTCGGAATCGGCGGCGATGCAGTACATCTCGGCCTACTCCGGCTGCACGATGGGCGAGTACTTCCGCGACCGCGGGCAGGACGCGCTGATCGTCTATGACGACCTGTCCAAGCAGGCGGTGGCGTACCGCCAGATCTCGCTGCTGCTGCGCCGCCCGCCGGGCCGCGAAGCGTATCCCGGCGACGTGTTCTATCTGCACAGCCGTCTGCTCGAGCGCGCAGCGCGCGTGAACGAGGAGTACGTCGAGCGCTTCACCAACGGTGCGGTGAAGGGCAAGACCGGTTCGCTGACCGCGCTGCCCATCATCGAGACGCAGGCCGGCGACGTTTCCGCGTTCGTGCCGACCAACGTGATCTCGATCACCGACGGTCAGATCTTCCTCGAGACCGACCTGTTCAACGCCGGTATCCGTCCTGCGATCAACGCCGGCGTGTCGGTGTCGCGCGTGGGTGGCGCGGCGCAGACCAAGGTGATCAAGAAGCTGGGCGGCGGTGTGCGCCTGTCGCTCGCGCAGTACCGCGAACTCGCGGCGTTCGCGCAGTTCGCCTCCGATCTGGACGATGCGACCCGCCGGCAGCTCGAGCGCGGCCGGATGGTGACCGAGCTGATGAAGCAGCCGCAGTACCAGCCGCTGCAGGTGTGGGAGATGGCGCTCACGCTGTTCGCGGTGAACAACAACTTCTACGACGACGTCGACGTGAAGAAGGCGCTCGCGTTCGAACGTGCACTGCGCGAATTCGTCAAGACCAAGTACACGGCGCTGGCCGACTCGATCGAATCGAGCAAGGACCTGTCGAAGGACGACGAGGCCAAGCTGATCGAGGCGATCAAGGACTTCAAGAAGACCGGCAGCTACTGAGCGGCAGGCCGACGAGTCCGGTACGCCGGCCACAACGGCGTACCGTCCGGTCGCACCGGGTAAACGCTACAGCGAGAGCACAGCGAGATGGCAGGGTCCAAGGAAATCCGCACCAAGATCAAGAGCGTGGAGAACACGCGCAAGATCACCAAGGCGATGGAAATGGTCGCGGCGAGCAAGATGCGCAAGGCGCAGGACCGCATGCGCGCCGCGCGCCCCTATGCCGAGAAGATCCGCAACATCGCAGCTCACCTCGCCCGGGCGAACTCCGAGTACAAGCACCCGTTCCTGGTGGCGCGCGGAGAAGTCAGGAATGCCGGTTTCATCGTCGTCACCTCCGACAAGGGCCTGTGCGGTGGCCTGAATACCAACCTGCTGCGCCAGGTGCTGCTGCGCATGCGCGACCTCGAGTCGAAGAAGGTCGGGCTGGAAGCGACTGCGCTCGGCAACAAGGGCTTCGGCTTCCTGCAGCGGCTGGGTGCGAAGATCGTGTCGCACGCCGTGGGCCTCGGTGACACCCCGCGCATGGAAAAACTGATCGGGCCGGTAAAGGTGATGCTCGACAAGTTCGCCGCCGGTGAATTGGACGCGGTGTACCTCTGCTACAACGACTTCATCAATACGATGAAGCAGGACGCGAAGATCGAGCAGCTGCTGCCGCTGCCGGCCGAGCGGATGGAAGCCGATGCCGAGCAGGCCAACGGGTACTCCTGGGACTACCTGTACGAGCCCGACGCGCAGACGGTGCTCGACGAACTGCTCACCCGCTACGTCGAGGCACTGGTGTTCCAGGCCGTAGCCGAGAACATGGCCTCCGAGCAGAGCGCGCGAATGGTGGCGATGAAGGCCGCCAGCGACAACGCGAAGAAAGTCATCGACGAACTCAAGCTCGTCTACAACAAGGCCCGTCAGGCGGCGATCACCAAGGAGCTGTCGGAGATCGTTTCCGGCGCTGCTGCGGTGTGACGGCGCACCTCGCCCGTCCTCACCCCTTCACGGCCAGACCCATCATTCAGTCAAGGAAGCAGCCATGAGCAACGGAACCGTCGTTCAGTGCATCGGCCCGGTGGTCGACATCCAGTTTCCCCGCGATGCGATGCCCCGGATCTATGACGCGTTGATCCTCGAGGAGAGCACGACCGCGAGCTTCGCCGAGAAGGGATTGACCTTCGAGGTGCAGCAGCAGCTCGGCGATGGCATCGTGCGCACGATCGCACTGGGTTCCTCCGACGGGCTGCGCCGCGGCATGGCGGTCAGAAACACCGGCAAGGGCATCTCGGTGCCGGTCGGCAATGCCACGCTGGGCCGCATCATGGACGTGCTCGGCCGCCCGATCGACGAAGCGGGCCCGATCGCGACCGAAGAGCGCCGCGAGATTCATCAGCAGGCGCCGAAGTTCGACGAGCTCTCGCCGTCGGTGGAACTGCTGCCCACGGGAATCAAGGTCATCGACCTGATCTGCCCGTTCGCCAAGGGCGGCAAGATCGGTCTGTTCGGCGGCGCCGGCGTGGGCAAGACCGTGAACATGATGGAACTCATCAACAACATCGCCAAGAGCTACGGCGGCTACTCGGTGTTCGCCGGCGTGGGCGAGCGCACCCGCGAGGGCAACGACTTCTATCACGAGATGGAAGAATCGAAGGTGCTCGACAAGGTGGCCATGGTGTTCGGTCAGATGAACGAGCCGCCGGGCAACCGTCTGCGCGTGGCGCTGACCGGACTGACGATGGCCGAGAAGTTTCGTGACGAAGGCCGTGACATCCTGTTCTTCGTCGACAACATCTATCGTTACACGCTGGCCGGCACCGAAGTGTCGGCGCTGCTCGGCCGCATGCCCTCCGCAGTGGGATATCAGCCGACTCTCGCGGAGGAAATGGGCCGCCTGCAGGAGCGCATCGTGTCGACCAAGGTCGGCTCGATCACCTCGATTCAGGCCGTGTACGTGCCTGCCGACGACCTGACCGACCCCTCCCCGGCCACCACCTTCGCTCACCTGGATGCGACCGTGGTGCTGTCGCGCGACATCGCTTCGCTGGGTATCTATCCGGCGGTCGATCCGCTCGACTCGACCTCGCGTCAGCTCGACCCGAACGTGATCGGCGAAGAGCACTACAACGTCACCCGTGCGGTGCAGGCCACCCTGCAGCGCTACAAGGAACTGCGCGACATCATCGCGATCCTGGGCATGGACGAACTCTCGCCCGAGGACAAGCTCGCCGTATCGCGCGCGCGCAAGATCCAGCGTTTCCTGTCTCAGCCGTTCAACGTCGCCGAGGTGTTCACCGGGTCTCCGGGCAAGATCGTTGCGCTGAAGGACACGATCAAGGGCTTCAAGATGATCGTCGACGGCGAGTGCGACGCGCTGCCGGAGCAGGCCTTCTACATGGTCGGCACGATCGAGGAAGCCTTCGAGAAAGCGAAGACCCTGCAATAAGCGTCTCGGACGACTCGCGCACGCCCCGGTGCCGCCGGGACTCGGCGTTGCCGTCCGGACCCCACCGCGCGGTGCACGGCACTCCCGCATCACTCGCGCCCGCAGCACCCCGGATCAGCCTCTCCCGCCACCCAGCCGCATTGCGAACACACCATGGCCCACACGATTCACGTTGATGTCGTCAGCGCCGAAGAGAACATCTTCTCCGGCGAGGCGGAATTCGTCGTGCTGCCGGGCGAGGCGGGCGAACTGGGCATCTATCCGCAGCACACGCCGCTGATCACGCGCATCAGGCCCGGCGCAGTGCGCATCAAGGTCGCCGGGCAGGAGCAGGAAGAGTTCGTGTTCGTCGCCGGCGGCATCCTCGAGGTACAGCCCCGGACGGTTACCGTGCTTGCCGACACCGCGATCCGGGGCGCCGATCTGGACGAGGCGAAAGCCGAGGAGGCGCGCCGCCAGGCCGAGGAGTCTCTGCGCAATGCCAAGGGCCAGCTGGAAGTGGCGACGGCGCAGGCGGAACTGGCCACGGTGGCAGCGCAGATCGCCTCCATCCGCAAGCTGCGGCAGAAGCGCTAGGCGTCGCCGCGCGGCGAGCGGCAGCGTCGCTCCATGCGTCGCGCGGCGGCCTGCACAGCGATTGCCGGTACCGCGGCCACTGCCCTGCGCACTGCGCCCGCGACGGTCGCCCTGCGCCTGTGGCTGCAGGGCGAGCGCGCCGGGCGACCATAGCCGTCTGCCGCTCCCGGCCCTACACTATCGGGATGGACACCGCGCACGCGCATCATGATCTGCTCGTGATCGGCGCCGGCGTCAACGGTGCCGGAGTGGCACGCGATGCGCAGGGCCGTGGGCTGCGCGTGCTCCTCGTCGAGCGCGACGACATCGCCGGCGCGACCTCGTCGGCCAGCAGCAAGCTGATCCACGGCGGGCTGCGCTATCTCGAATACCGCGAGTTCCGCCTGGTGGCCGAGGCGCTGGCCGAGCGTGAAGTACTGTTGAAGATCTGTGGACACCTCGCGTGGCCGCTCACCTTCGTGCTGCCGCACGCGCCGCACCTGCGGCCGCGCTGGCTGCTGCGCACCGGGCTGTTTCTTTACGACCGACTCGGGGGTCGCTCCAGCCTTCCGCGCTCGCGCGCCGTCGACCTGCATTCGCCACCCTTCGCGGGCCTCCTGCAGCCCCAGTTTTGCCACGGCTTCGTCTACAGCGACGCGTGGGTGGACGACGCCCGGCTGGTCGTTGCCAACGTGCGCGACGCGGTGGAGCGCGGCGCGCAACTGCTGCTGGGCTGGGAAGTCGCGACCGCGCAACGCGTTGCAGCGGTGCCCGGAGGTACCGCAGCGCACTGGCGAGTGACGCTGCGCGCGGCGCGCGGCGGGGCCATGCGGGAAGTGACGGCCGCCGCGATCGTCAATGCGGCTGGGCCGTGGGCGGCCGCCGTGGAACAACGCGCGCTACCGCCTGCGGACGCGCCGCAGCCGATGTCCGTCGCGCAATCCGCTCCAGGAGCTGCGCCCGTGCGCCTCAGGCACGTCAAGGGCAGCCACATCGTCGTTCCGCGCCTCTACGCCGGCGAACACGCGTGCATCCTGCAGCATCCGGACCGGCGTATCGTGTTCCTCATCCCGTTCGAACGCGCGTTCACGCTGATCGGCACCACCGATGTGGAAGTCGGCGACGACTATGCAGCACCGCAGGCAAGCGCGCAGGAGATCGACTACCTGTGCGCGCTGGCCAGTCGCTACGCGGCGCGCCCGGTACGGGCCGAGGACGTCGTCTGGCACTACAGCGGCGTGCGGGCACTGGCGGCTGCGACCGAGGTCAGTGCCTCGGCAGCCAGCCGCGACTACACCCTGCGGCTCGACGCGGCGGCTGGCGCGGCACCCTGGCTGTCCGTGCTGGGTGGCAAGCTCACGACCTATCGAGCGCTGGCGCAGAACGTGATCGACCGCTTGGCACCCTGGCTGCCGCCGGGGCCTGCGCTGCGCAGGGCCTGGACGGCCGACGCACCGCTGCCCGGGGCCGACCTCGGCGCCGGCGGTTATGCCGGATGGCGCGCCCGGCTGGGCGCGCGGCTGCCGCAGATCGATGCACAGGTGCTCGACGGGCTTGCCCGCCGCCACGGCACGCGGGTCGATGCCGTGCTCGCGGGCGCGACGACGACCGCCGGACTCGGTGCGGCACTGGGTGGTGGCCTGTACCAGCGCGAGCTCGATTACCTGCTCGCGAGCGAGTGGGTCGACGCACTGCCCCCCGAGCGCGCGCTCGACGCGGTGCTGTGGCGGCGTACCAAGTGCGGGCTGACGATGAGCGCGCAGCAGCGCGAGGCGCTCGGCCGCAAGCTCGGTGTCGAACCTCCAGGCATCGGGGAAGGGACGATGTGGATGATGCGCGCGCTGCAGTCCAGCGCGTCGCTCACGACGTCCGGGATCAACCTGGCTGTTCCGGCGGCGAGCACTGCGCCCGGACAGCCAGCGCCGGGCCGCTGACTCCGGTGCGCCCGCTCGTCGAGTTCCGCCCTGCCGATCGCGCCGGTGTGAAGGGCGTGCTGTTCGACATCGATGACACGCTGACCACCGACGGGCGCCTGACCAGCGACGCCTACCTCGCCCTCGAGCGGATGTACGAGGCGAAGCTGATCACCGTTGCGGTGACGGGGCGTCCGGCAGGCTGGTGCGACCACATCGCCCGCATGTGGCCGGTACGCGCAGTGATCGGCGAGAACGGCGGCCTCGCATTCTGGCGCGACCGCGCCCGCGGCCACCTCCGGCAATTGTTCGTGGATCCGCCCGAGGTGCGACGGGCGCACCGTGCCGCACTCGCAGCGATCGGCGAGCGCATCCTCGCAGCGGTTCCCGGCTGCGCGCTGGCGAGCGATCAGCACTACCGCGAACTCGATCTGGCGATCGATTTCTGCGAGGACGTGCCGCGGTTGCCTGCAGCCAAGGTCGATCTCATCGTCGCACTGATGAACGAGGCGGGACTCACCGCCAGGGTCAGTTCGATCCACGTCAACGGCTGGTTCGGCCAGTACGACAAGCTGGGCATGGCACAGCGGTGGTTCACCGAGGTCTGCGGCATCGACCTCGCAGCCCAGCGCGCGCGCTTCGTCTATCTCGGCGACTCGCCCAACGACTGCCCGATGTTCGAGTTCTTCCCGCACTCGATCGGGGTCGCCAACGTGCTCGACT
>CANGUQ010000014.1 GCA_947456915.1 Betaproteobacteria bacterium | reverse complement strand
GATCGGATAGCGCCGGGGTGTCCGGCGGGGGGCATTGCGCGATCCGCGCCCGCGGCGCCGGGTCGCAACCGGCAGGCCGTCGAGGCGGTCGGCTCCGGGTACGGCCAGCGCAGCCGTAAAGTTCGTCACTGATGAGACGCTAAGAGAGTCCGCCTCCCCGGGGGCTGGTGAGCCTCGCCCGTCGCGCCACGTGCCGTGTCGGGCGTCGAGAGGCTGGCCGGCACCGGGGCGCCCTGCCCGTGAGCCGGGGCTTCGATGACCCGAAGGGCGGCCCTTTCGCCCGGATGCCATGTCAGACAGCTTTCACGCCTCGACGCCCAAACGCCCCTGGCCCCATCTGGCCGAGCGCTGGCGCAGCCTTGCCCTGGCGGACCGCTGGCGCCGGCTCGGGCTCGGCGCGAAGTTCACCGCAGCGGTCATCGCCATCCTGACCCTGACGATTACCGCCAGCACACTGTACTCGCTGCATGCAGTCTCGCGTTTTCACGAGCGCCAACTGGTGGAGAAGGGTCAGGCGCTGGGCAGGCTCATCTCGCTGGTAAGTCCTGAAGCGATTCTCAGCTTCGACTTCCTGCTGCTGAACGAGTACACCCGGCAGGTCTCGTCGCAGAACGACGTCGTGTACGGCCTGATCGTCAACCGTGACGGGCTGCCGCTCAGCTCCTACGTCGACAGGGCGGAGTCGCGGGTCGGGGAGCGCGTCGCTGCGGCGAAGACGGCGGAGTTACCGGAGCTGCTGCGCGAACTGGATGCGAAGGGTGACCTGATCCGGCTGCAGTTTCCGATCCTGCACAACGATGCCCTGCTCGGCCGCTTCATCGTCGGGCTCAGCAAGCAGTCGCTGCGCACCGAGTTCCGGCGCCAGCTCGCCACGCAGATCACCGTGCTCACTGCGCTGGTGCTGTTTCTCGGCGCGGCGATCCACGCGGTATTCCGCTACAACGTGCTGTTCCCGATCCGCGAACTGATCGCGGCATCGCGCAAGGTCGGGCGCAGCCAGTACGCCTCCGTCAAGATCAAGGCGGACGACGAACTGGGCATGCTGGCGAAGGCGTTCAATGCGATGGCCGATGAAGTGCGCGAGGAGCAGGCGAAACTGCACCGCCAGGCGCACTACGACACGCTCACCGGATTGCCCAACCGGCTGCTTGCGTTGCTGCGAATCAACGAGCTGATCAGCCGCTCGGAACAGTCTCCGCAGCGCTTCGCGCTGTTCTTCATCGATCTGGACAACTTCAAGAGCGTGAACGACTCGCTCGGTCACGCACTGGGCGACGAACTGCTCGTTTCCACCGGCGCGCGGCTGCAGGCAACGCTGCGCGACACTGACACGGTGGCGCGCCTGGGCGGCGACGAGTTTCTGGTCCTCGCTCCGGACGTCACCGCCGAAAAGGTCGCCGAGAACGTTGCCGAGCGGCTGATCCGCGCCATCTCGCGGCCCCAGATGCTCAACGGGCGGACGATCATCGCCCGCTGCAGCATCGGCATCGCGCTGTTTCCGGAGAACGGCCGCACGGTCGAAACCCTGATGGCGAACGCGGACAACGCGATGTACCAGGCGAAGGCCAGCAACCAGGGGTCGGCAATCTTCTTCACCGAGGACATGAACACCCGGCTGCGCGAGCGCATGCAGATGGAGCAGGATCTCAATCTCGCGATCGAGCGCGGCGAGCTGCGTCTGCATTTCCAGCCGGTCTTCGACGGCACCGGGCTGCACCACATGGGCGCGGAGGCGCTCGTGCGCTGGCAGCACCCCGAGCGCGGCGAGATCTCGCCCGGCGTATTCATTCCGCTGGCCGAGTCATCGGGCCAGATCGTTGCCATCGGCGACTGGGTTCTGGAGCGCGCGTGCCGCGACTGGTCCGAGTGGAACTCGGCGGGAATCGACCCCGGGTTTCTGGCGATAAACGTCTCCCGCGTCCAGCTCGGCAGGCAGTTCTCGCAGCGGCTCGCGGAGCTGCTGCGCTTGTACCGGGTGCCGCCGCAGGCGATCGAACTCGAACTGACCGAGAGCGTGCTGCTCGACGACCACGAGACGGTGGCCGAGGAACTGCGAAGCCTGCGCGCAGTCGGTGTCACGCTCTCGCTCGACGACTTCGGCACCGGCTACTCATCGCTGAGCTATCTCAAGCGTTTCCGCTTCGACGTGCTGAAGATCGATCGCGGTTTCGTCGCCGGCCTGCCCGACAGCCCGGAGGACGTGCTGCTGGTCAAGGCGATTCTGGCGATGGCCAGAGGCCTCGACCTGCGGGTGGTTGCCGAGGGCGTGGAGAACCGCGACCAGCTGGCGTTCCTCAGCAGTCAGGGCTGCGATCTGTCGCAGGGCTATTTCCTCTCCAGGCCCTTGACGAAGGACAAATACCTGAGCTATCTAACCGAGCGACGCGCGGCGGCTGAAGCCTTGCGTCTGTCGGCAGCTCGTGACATCCGCAGGCTCGGGTCATCGATCTGAGAGGGTGTCCCCGGGCTGCACGCTGGAACCGGGCGCTGCGCGCTCACCGAACGTCGATCCGGAATTCGCCGCTAGCCGATGCGAAAATCACTCGGGGCATTGATGCTGCTGTCGCTGGCGCTCGTGGTGCTTCGTGCGCCCGGCGCGCACGCGAGTGAACCCCCGCTGGTGATGGGAGTCTTCCCGCGGTTCAGTGCCTCCGAGACCACTACACGTTATGCGCCGCTCGCCGAATACCTGAGCGAGCGGCTTCGTCGTCGCGTCGTCCTGGTAACGTCGAAAGATCTCGAATCGTTCTGGCGTGGCGTGGAAATGGAGCGCTATGACATCGTTCAGTACAATCAGTTCCATTACATCCGCTCGGCCAAGAAATATCAGGTCATCGCCCACAATCGGGAGTTCGGCAAGAGCACCATCTCCGGGGTCCTGTACGTGCGCAAGGACAGCAACATCACGAGCCTGACGCAACTGCGCGGACGTACCGTATTGTTTGGCGGCAGCGAGGATGCGATGATCGGATACATCGCTCCGATGTACATGCTGCTGCAGGCGGGGCTGAAGAAGGAAGAATTCACTTCGCTCTTCGCGGTAAACCCGATGAATTCGGTCATCGGCGTCTATCGCAAGCAGGCCGATGCGGCAGGGTCCGGCGACGGCGTGGTCGAGCAACCCGCGTTGCGCGATGCGATCAGGACGGACGAACTGGCAGTGCTTGCGATGTCCGAGAAACTGTTGCATCTTCCGTGGGCGGTGAGACGGACGATGCCTGCGAAACTGCGCGAAACGGTGCAATCCCTGCTGACAGGCCTGGAACGCGACGAAGCCGGGCGCAAGGCGCTACAAGCGGCTGTTCTGAGCGGTATCGGGAAGGCAGAGGACAAGGATTACGATCCCCATCGCAAGATGGTACGGGCAGTGATGGGAGCATCTGTACTGCAGTGAATCATGTGAGTGGCTCTTGATGGAGGGTGCACGACGACGAGCGCTGTGGGCCGGGATCGGCTCGTCGCTGTTTCCGGCAGCAACGATCATTGCCTTTGTGATCTGGGCGCACTACGGTTCCGGCATCCCAGCGTTTCGTTCTCAAGTGTCCTCCGCGCCTGGCTGGACAGAATTTCGGGCCGACTACCGTGTGGATAGCTTTGGCGCCGATGGCTATTTCACGCGGGCAGTACAGAACGGGTTCAACCTGTTCTTTCATACATCGAAGTACGGACAGCGTTTCACCCGCAAGACCTCCGCGGACGATGTTCGTTCCTGTTCCGGTTGTCATACGGCCGAGGCGCTTGCCTACGGGTTCGTACGGTCGGATCGCCATGACCCGGCTCTTGGGCGGCGAATCTCGTTCGAGGAGCGAGTGATGCGCTGCTACGCCGGGCCGATGGATGGATTCGTCCCTACGTTTTACGACCCGGCGATCCGTGACCTTCGCATCTTTGCCCGCGCTGTGGCGCACCATCTGCAGCTGAGCGAAGGCGCACTCGCGAAAGGGAACTGAATCGTGGCGGCGTTGCCGGCAAGATTGATCAAGATCGTCCTGGTCGTCGCAGCGCTGGGTGCGCTGTACGCGCTTGCCCTGCACAAGCAGGCCGAGCGGCAGCGCCTGCGCGAAGCTGCGGTCGAACTCACTCCGGAATGCAAGTCCAAACTGGAAGCCTACGGCCTCGTCGCCGGCGAGCACTATCGTTCGCCGTATCTGCAGAAGGTTACGGGAGCGGCCCCTGTGGCGGCGGGTTACAGCGAAGCGGACATACGCGCGATCCAGCGAGGCTGCAACATCATCGACGATCTGCAGGGGTATCTGGCGAAAGGGGGGGCGAGCGAGCGCTGGAACGCGAACCGCTTCGTACGAGGCACCTATACCACGTGCGTGCACTGCCACCAGTCCGCCGGAGACAAGCAGGACGCCGAAGGCAACCGTCTGCGTGGGTCAAACCACCTCGGCGCGTCGTGGGTGATGGCAGACATGTACGACCGCTTCACCGGAATGATCCTGTCCCAGGAACTGCGTCAGATGCAGTGCTACATCAATTCCTCGAACGGGTTCAAGCCGAATTCGGCTGATGATGTCATTCGCGATGCAACTGCCTACAGCCGCTTTCTTTCCGGGGCGCTAGGCATGAAGATTGGTCATCGCTATCCCGAGCAGGGCCTGGAAGAGATTCCCTCGTCGGCGACGCAGCGGCGCGGCGACGACTACGTCCGCGGTGCGCATGTCTACCGCGAGCAGTGCGCTGGCTGTCATGGCCAGCAGGGACAGGGGCTGGTTCTGCCAGGCGGGCTGATCTATCCCGCGCTGGCGGGGCGCGAGTCGTTCAGCTCCGACTCGCGGATGAATTTCTCGGCAGTGAACACGATCATGCCCGGCTTCATCTGCCGCAACATGCCGCCCGGTCGGGAAGGGACTCTGGATCCCCAGACCTGCCGCGACATTTCCTATTACCTGAGCACGTTGCCGCGGCCAGCCGGCGACCTGAAGGGGCCGCTGTCGGCGGCTTGGCAGCAGGTAATGATGACGGTCATGCCTCCGCTGACACGCTACGCCGAGACGCTGCAGACCAGCGCTTCGCCGCACACGGTGCGCTAGCGCGGTGGTCTCGAGCACGGTCGACTCGGCTTCACCCGGCACGCAGACGCCGCTGCGGACCAATCTGCTGATTGGGGTAACGCTGGCGATCGTGACGCTGCCACAGGCGATTGCCTTCTCCACCACGCTCGCCGGACTGCCCCCGCATTTCGGAATCTACGCGGCGGTCTGGGGTGTGCTGTTCACCGCGTTGCTCAATCCGTCTCGTGTGTTCAGCGGCGGGCCGAACACCACGATGTCAGCGGCGATCGGGGTCACGCTGCTGCCGATCGCACCGCCGTTCGGCGCAGACTACATCGGCTATGCGCTGACACTGATCCTGATGGCCGGGGTGATCCAGCTGCTCTTCGTGCTGATTCGGCCGTTGGGGCGAGCCCTCGATCTGATCAGTGAACCGATCATCAATGGTCTGATCTGCGGTATCGGCTTCTTTCTGATCTTCAAGTCGCTCACGAGTTTTGGCGGCCTGCCCATGAATACGCAGGTCGAGTGGCCGATCTGGATCGCGTGGCAATCGTTCCTCGCCGTGCTGGAGATAGGCAATCCGTATGCCATCCAGATCGGCCTGTTGACGCTCGTCACCTGCCTCGTCGCGCGGCAGCTCCCGGGGTTTCGCAACTGGTCGATTCTCGTCGGCGTCGTCGTCGGTACTGCGTACTCGGAGTATCTGTCCGCAACCGTCGGGCTCCAGGTGACGCTGATCGAACAGATCGCCAACCTGTCTTCGGTCGGTTTCGTGCTGCCATCGGTGCCCCTGTTCAACCAGGAGGCGATGCCCGACATCATTGCAATCATCCCGGGCGCAATCACGCTCGCACTGCTGGGGCTGTTCCAGACGGTGGCCGCGATGCGCCGGATGAACCGCAAGATCGGTGCCTTCACCGACAGTCGCAAGGGCATCTTCGCCGACGCCGTGGCGAACTGCATGCTGCCCTTCGTGTCTTCGCTGCCGACCTGCGCGTCGTTCAACCGGATGTGGCTGGTGCACAGCCTCGGCGGGCACAGCCGCCTCACCTCGGTCATCTCTGCCCTGGTGCTTCTGATGATGGTCCTGTTCCTGTCGCCACTGATCGCGATCATTCCGATGCCTGCGATGGCGGCGGTGATCATGGTGCTGGGCGCCAACATGATCAACTGGGAGGACATCAAGCCTCATCTGCTGGATCGGCGCGAGGTGGTGGTGTTCGTTGCCTCGTTCCTGTCGGTTCTCGTGCTGGATCTGTTCGGTGCAGTGATCGTCGGGTCCGTGCTGGCGATCGCGTACTCGAAGTGGGAGCAGGCCCATCCGAACGTCACCCTGAACGGCAATGTGCTCAAGGTACGCGGCAACGTGTACTACGCGTCGTTGCCGGTGATCGAGGCGATCTACCACCGCGCCCTCGAGCGCGAGGGCAGCGTCGTCATCGATTTCTCGGAGGTCTACTATATCGACGGCGAGGGCATTCGCTGGCTGGCGGCAGCCAAGGCCGAGCAGAACGTACGGCTTGCGGATCGCCGGCGGCAGCAGGATCGACGCGAGTCGGAGCGCCGCGCGAGTGACGATCCGAAGCGCACGGCGGGCAGGCGGCGCAAGCCCGACCGGCGCAGGCGCTCGGAATTCTGACCCGCCGTCGGCGCGGGCCGCATCGGGACGGATGAATCCGGAGGTTCGTTTGCGAGGCGCAGTGGGGGATACCACGGGGGACGTCGTGCAGGCGTTGCGGCAGCGGATGCGCGGGCGCAGCGCGCGTGCCGCGGCCCTCGCCGTCGTGGCGGCAGGCGTCACGGGCGTGGTGATCGCCGGAGCGGCTGCACCTGCGCGCGCACAGCCAGGTGCGACTGCTGCGGCGAGCGCGATTGCCGGCGCCGCCGCGGCGCGCACCGGCGGCTTCCCGTCGCGTCCGATCCGGATCGTCGTGGGCTTCACGCCCGGCGGCCAGCCGGACATCTTTTCGCGGCTCATCAGCGCGCGTCTGACCGAGTCGCTCGGGCAGACCGTGGTCGTGGACAACCGTCCGGGTGCCGGCAGTGCGATCGGGGCGAAGATCGTGGCCGACGCCCAGCCCGACGGCCACACGCTGCTCGCGGTGTCGGCGGCGCACGTGATCCAGCCGGCGGTGGCGAAGCTCAACTACGACACGCTGCGCGACTTTGCCGGCGTGACCATGCTCTACAGCAGCGCCTACATGCTGGTGGTACCCAACGCACTGCCGGTGACCAGCGTGAAGGAACTGATCGGGCTCGCGCGCGCCAGTCCGGGACAGCTGAACTTCGGCTCGGCCGGTCCGGGCAGCGGCACGCACTTCGCTGGCGAGATGTTCAAGGACATGGCGAAGATCGATGCGGTACACGTCCCGTACAAGGGTGTGCCGGAGGCCTTGACCGATACGGTGGCCAATCGGGTCCAGTTCTTCATGGCGCCGCTGTCCTCGGCCGTGTCGCTGGTGAAGGACGGCAAGCTGCGGGCGATCGCGGTGTCTACGGCTCGCCGCGCGTCGAGCTTTCCGGAACTGCCGACCATCGCCGAGGCTGCGATCGCGGGCTTCGAGTTCGACTCCTGGGGCGGTATTCTGGCGCCGGCGAAGACACCGCGACCGGTGATTCGCCGGCTCAACGCGGAGATCGGTGTGGCGCTGACGATCGCCGAGGTCCAGGCGCGGATGCGGGCGCTGGGTGCGGAGCCTGCGCACGGCACGCCGGAGGCGTTCGATGCGTTCGTCGCGAAGCAGCTTGCGCTGATCGCTGCGCTGGCGCGGCGAGCGGGCATCACCGCCGGAAACTGATCGGCGCGCCGGGGACGACCGGCCCGCGGTGCCGGGCACCGGCCGCGCGAGCGGCTACGCCGCAGCCGTCTGGCGTCCGAACCGGTAGACCGCGAGCGAGCTGCGCAGATTCGCGGCAACGCCGATCTGCCTGCCGCCGTGCAGCGCGATGCGCTCGAGGATGCGGATGCCCCGCTGTCTGCACAGCGCTTCGAAATCGGCAAGCGTGCACAGGTGGATGTTCGGCGTGTCGTACCAGTGGTTCGGGAAGTCCTCGTTCCTCGGCATCCGTCCGAGCGCGAGCTGCACGCGGTTGCGCCAGAAACCGAAGTTCGGGAACGAGACGATCCCTTCGCGACCGACCCGCAGCATCTCGCTCAGCAGATACTCGCTGTTGCGCAGCGCCTGCAGCGTGAGCGACAGGATCACGTAGTCGAACGAGTCGGAATCGAAGCCCGACAGCCCGGACTCGAGGTCCATCTGCAGGACGTTGATGCCGTTACGCACGCACGCGGGAATCTTCGCGTCCTCGATCTCGATGCCGTAGCCGCGAACGTTCTTGGTCTCGCGCAGGTAGCGCAGCAGGGTGCCGTCGCCGCAGCCCAGATCGAGCACCTTGGCCCCCGAGCTCACCTGTCCGGCGATCACCGCGTAGTCGGCGCGCGCGCTCTTCACCGCGCGTCCCCTGCGATATCCGCCGGCGCGTGCGCGCCGGCGGCCGCGCCGGTGCCGGTGGATGCGGCCCCGGCAGTGCCGAGCTCGTCGTACACCCGATCCATGTAAGCGGCGACCAGTGCGTGATAGCGCGGGTCATCGAGCAGGAACGCGTCGTGCCCGTGCGGGGCGTCGATCTCGCCATAGGTGACATCGCGGCCGTTGCGCAGCAGTGCCTGCACGATTTCGCGCGAGCGCTCGGGTGCGAAGCGCCAGTCGGTGGTGAACGAGATCACCAGGAACGCCGCGCGCACGGCCGACAGTGCGCGGGCGAGATTGCCGCCGGTGTCGAGCGCAGGGTCGAAATAGTCGAGGGCCTTGGTGATCCGCACATAGGTGTTCGCGTCGAAGTACTCGGCAAACTTGCCGCCCTGGTGGCGCAGGTACGACTCGATCTCGAATTCCGGCTCGAAGCTGTAGCCGATGCTGCCGTTGCGCAGTTGCCGCCCGAACTTGCTCGCCATCGCGTCGTCGGACAGGTAGGTGATGTGTCCTACCATCCGCGCGACGCGCAGGCCGCGCACCGGCTTGACCCCCTTCTCGTAGTAGTGGCCGTCGTGGAATTCGGGGTCGGTGAGGATCGCCTGCCGCGCGACTTCGTTGAACGCGATGTTCTGGGCGGAGAGGTTGGGCGCGCAGGCGATCACCAGTGCGTGGCCGAGTCGCTCGGGGAACTGTCGCGTCCACGACAGGGCCTGCATTGCGCCGAGACTGCCGCCCATCACGGCGGCGAAGCGCGCGATGCCGAGGTGATCGGCGAGTCGTGCCTGCGCAGCGACCCAGTCCTCGACGGTGACCAGCGGAAAATCCGCGCCGTAGGGACTGCCCGTCGCGGGATCGATGCTGGCGGGGCCGGTAGAGCCGAAGCAGCCACCGAGGTTGTTGACGCCGACCACGAAGAAGCGATCGGTGTCCACCGGCTTGCCGGGGCCGATGATGTTGTCCCACCAGCCGACGTTGCCGGGGGCGTCGGCGTAGTAGCCGGCCACGTGGTGCGAGGCGTTCAGCGCGTGGCAGACGAGAATCGCGTTGGACCGCTCCGCGTTGAGGGTGCCGTAGGTCTCGTACACGAGCTCGTAACCGGCGATCGAGCGCCCGCACCGCAGTTCGAGCGGCTGCTCGAAGCGTGCGCGTCGTGCGGTGACCGCGCCGACCGATCGCGCGCGCGTGGGAGTATCCATTCAGGGATGTCTGAAAACGAAAACCCGGCGGGCTTGCGCTGGCCGGGTTGGAGAAATCGGGATTTCTCTTTAGCCGCATTTGTTGCGCGCCCGCAAGCTGAACTCAAATCGGCGCGTACCACTGGTTTCAAGATACTACCGGGGCTTGGCGGATGTCAAACAACGCCCGATCTGCCTGGCGGGGAGGCCCGAGGCTGCCGCTGGCCGAGCGCCGCGCATCAGCGCGGGCCGGTATCGGTTCGACGGGGCGCGCCCGGTAGCAGTGTCGAGCGAGGCGGGCGGAGCGCCGCGTGCTCAGCTGTTGAGCTTCTCGACCAGACGTCGCACCCGGTCGGGATCGCGGGTGCGTGCGATGCGTCGCGCGAGTGCGCTGATCTCGGAGAGCTGGGTCTTCAGGATCCGCTGCTTGACCTCGAGCAGGAAAGCCGGGTGCATCGACAGCCCGCGCAGGCCGAGCCCGATCAGGAGTCGCGTGAGGTCGACATCGCCCGCCATCTCGCCGCATACCGCCACCGGGACGTTCGCCCGCGCCGCCTGCTGCGCCACGCCGGCGATCAATCCGATGATCGCCGGGTGCAGCGGGTCGTACAGGTGTGCGACCGTGTCGTCGGTGCGATCGATGGCGAGGGTGTACTGGATCAGATCGTTGGTACCGATCGACAGGAAATCCAGGTGCTTGATGAACATGTCCAGCGCGATCGCAGCCGCCGGGATCTCCACCATGCCGCCAATGGCCACTCGGGCAGGCAGGGTCACGCCCTCTTCGACGAGACTCGCCCGGGCGCGTGCGACCGCGTTCAGTGTCTGCAGCAGTTCCTGCTTGGTGGAGAGCATCGGCACCAGGATGTTGAGCGTGCCGTGTACCGATGCGCGCAGCAGCGCGCGCAGCTGGGTGTGGAACAGTGGCGGGTCGGCGAGGCAGTAGCGGATCGCGCGCAGCCCCAGCGCAGGATTCGCCGAACTGCGGTTGCCGTCGCCGCGCAGCGTCTTGTCGGCGCCGATGTCCAGCGTGCGGATGGTCACCGGGAGTCCGTCCATCGCGCGCGCGACGGCGCGATACGCCTCGAACTGCTCGTCCTCGCCGGGCAGCTCGTCGCGGTTCATGAACAGGAACTCGGTGCGGAACAGTCCGATACCCATGCCGCCGTTCAGGCGTACCTCGGCCGCGTCGTCCGGACCCTCGATGTTGCCGAGCAGCTCGATCGGCGTGCCGTCGATCGTCTTTGCCGGGGTCGACGCGAGCCGCTGCAGCTTCGCGCGCTCGATGCCCAGCGCCTCCTGCCGCAGCCGATACTCGGCGAGCACCGCAGGGTCCGGATTGACGATCACCACGCCGAGCGTGCCGTCGATGATCAGCTGGTCGTTTTCGCGGATCAGGTCGCGCGCACGGTGCAGCGCGACGATGGCGGGAATCGCGAGGCTGCGGGCGACGATCGCCGTGTGCGAGGTCGACCCGCCGAGGTCGGTGAGAAAGCCGGCGAACGCAGCGTGCTTGAACTGGATCATGTCCGCCGGCGACAGGTCGTGCGCGACCAGAATCGGCCGCGCGCTGCCTGGCGCGGGGCGCGGGATGTAGCCCGGCTTGCCGGACAGCGCCTTCATCACCCGCTCCACCACCTGCAGGATGTCGCCCTTGCGCTCGCGCAGATAGGCGTCGTCGATCGTGTCGAACTGCTCGAGCAGCTGATCGAGCTGCAGCTTGAGCGCCCACTCGGCGTTGCACTGCTGGCTCGCGATGAGGTCGAGCGGCGCGAGCGACAGCGTCGCATCGGCGAGGATCATCTGGTGCACGTCGATGAACGCGCCGAACTCCTGCGGCGCAGCCGCAGGGATACTGGCGCGCAGTTCGCTCAGCTCCTCGCGCACGCTCGCGAGGGCCCCGAGAAAGCGCCGACGCTCGTTCTCGAGTTCGTGCGCAGGGACCAGATACTGTGCGACCTCCAGCGTGGCGTAGGAGACGAGGTGCGCCGGGCCGATCGCGATGCCGTCGGAGGCGCCGATGCCGTGCATCGTGAAGCTCATCCGCATCGAGCGGGCGGCGGCGGCGTCGGCCTCCTGGGCGTCGAGCGGATGGTTCATCGCGTCCTACTGCCCTTCGCCGAACTTGTCGGCGACGAGCGCAGCCAGTGCCGCTGCCGCCGCGGCCTCGTCCGGACCGTCGGTCTCGATGCCGATACGCACTCCCCTGGCCGCAGCGAGCATCATCACGCCCATGATGCTCTTGGCGTTGACGCGGCGTGCGTCGCGCGTGAGCCAGACCTCGCAGGCGAAGGAACTCGCGAGCTGGGTGAGCTTCGCCGATGCGCGGGCATGCAGCCCGAGCTTGTTCACGATCTCGACCTCAGTGCGCAGCATCGGAGGCTCCGTCCGGACGGGTGGAGGGGGTGGGCGCCGGCATGCGCACGACACCATCGCAGCCGCCGCTCATCGCCTTGGCGATCATCACCTCGAGCGGCTGCTCGCGATAGGTCAGGGCACGCACCAGCATCGGCAGGCTCACCCCGGCGATACCCTCGACCCGGCCGGACTGCAGCAGCTTTGCCGCGAGATTGGCCGGTGTCGCGCCGTAGATGTCGGTGAGGATCAGCACACCGTGCCCGTCGTCGAGGTGCTTGATCAGGTCCTGCGCCTGCGGCAGCAGCGCCACCGGGTCGTCGTGGATCGTCACGCCGAGCTGGCGCACCCGCATCGGGCGCTTGCCCAGCACGTGGCTGGCGCAGTGGATCAGGCTCTCGGCGAGCGTGCCATGGGCGACGATCAGGATGCCGATCACGCACGGACTCCGGCGGGGTCTGCGGCTGCCGCGTCGCCCGCCGCAGCCGGCTGCGCGGCGATGCGTTCGAGCGCGTCGATCATCAGAGCCGCCGGATCGCAAGGGGTCTGCGCAGCGATCTCGCGCATGCCGGTCGGGCTGGTCACGTTGATTTCCGTGAGGTGAGTGCCGATCACGTCCAGTCCGACCAGCGTGAGCCCGAGCCCGCGCAGCACGGGTCCGACGGTGTGCGCGATCTCCCGGTCGCGCTCGCTCAGCGCCCGTGCGACGCCAGTGCCGCCGGCGGCGAGATTGCCGCGCGTCTCGCCCGCTTTCGGGATACGGGCGAGACAGTACGGCGCCGGTTCGCCGTCGATCAGCAGCACGCGCTTGTCGCCGTCGCGGATCTCGGGCAGGTAGCGCTGCGCCATGATCATCCGCTCGCCGTGCGCGGTGAGGGTTTCGATGATCACGCCAATGTTGGGATCGTCCTCGCGCACGCGAAACACGCCGCTGCCGCCCATGCCGTCGAGCGGCTTGAGAATGATGTCGCGGTGCTCGGCGAGGAATTCGCGCAGCACCGGCTCGAGCCGGGTGACCAGCGTCGGCGGTGCCAGCTGCGGAAACTTCGCGACCGCGAGCTTCTCGTTGAAGTCGCGGATCGCCTGTGGCCGGTTCACCACCCGCGCGCCCTGTCGAGTGGCCAGGTCGAGCAGGTGCGTGCTGTAGAGGTACTCGTTGTCGAACGGCGGATCCTTGCGCATCAGCACGATGTCGAATTGCGCGAGTGGCGCCTGCACCGGCGGAGCCGCATCGAACCACGCCTCATGCGTGCGTGCGTCCGCATCCGCTGCGGGCCGCAGCGTCACTTCCCGGGCATGGCTCAGCACGCGCGTGTCGCGCAGCAACAGGTGGCGCGGCTCGCAGGCGTAAAGCGTGTGCCCGCGTGCGGCTGCCACCTGCATCATCGCAAACGTCGAGTCCTTGTAGGTCTTGAACGTCGACAGCGGGTCGGCAACGATCAGCAGATTCATGCCGTGATGGTAATCCTGCTGCGCCGATCCGGCGTGGCGGTTGCGCGTGCGGTGCCCGGTTCGTTCCTCGCGGGCTGGCCGGGCACGGCCGTGTCCGCACGGACCGCGGCAGCCGGTCAGGCTGCCGGCGCGGTCAGCGTCTCGATCTCGCGCGCTGCCGCGAGCAGTGCCAGCCGCGCGATCACGCCGTAGGCGTAGAAGCGGTTGGGGGCGGCATCGGGCCGCGCTGCGTGATCAGGCGTGCTGCACGGGCTGGAGAAGGCCAGCCGCTCGAAGCTCATGCCCGGCGCGTTGAGATTCTGGTCCTGCCCGCGTTCGGTGTTGAGGCGGTAGAAGCCGCCGACGACATAGTGATCGATCATGTAGACGACCGGTTCGGCAGCGGCACCGTTGACGCTCTCGAACGTGTAGACCCCTTCCTGGATCAGCACCTCGTGCACCTCCAGGCCTTCCTTCACCACCGCCATCTTCTTGCGCTGGTTGCGGTTGAGCTGCTGCACCTCGGATGCGTCGTGCACGGTCATGATGCCCATGCCATAGGTGCCCGCGTCGGCCTTGACGATGACGAAGGGTCTCTGGTCGATGCCGTACTCGCGATATTTTTCGCCGATGTCGTCGAGCATCTCCGCGACGTAGCCGGCGACGCACTCCTCGCCCTGGCGCTCCTTGAAGTTGATCTTCCCGCAGCGCTCGAACAGCGGATTGATCCGCCACGGATCGATCGCCAGCAGCTGTGCGAACTCGGTCGCCACCGCGTCGTAGTGCGCGAAGTGCTGCGACTTGCGCCGGGTGGTCCAGCCTGCGGCGAGCGGCGGCAGCACCCACTGGTCGAGGTCCTTCAGCACCTCGGGCACGCCCGCCGACAGGTCGTTGTTGAGCAGCACGACGCACGGGTCGAAGCCCTCGACCATCAGACGCCGGCCGTGGCGCACCAGCGGCTCGAGCGTGAGCGATCCGCCGCCGGCGAGCGCGATTTCGGTCGGCGCAGTGATCTCCGGGATCAGCGTGCCGATGCGCACGTTCAACCCGGCCTGGCGCAGGATGGTGGCCAGCGCCGCGACGTTCTGCAGATAGAACTGGTTGCGGGTGTGGTTTTCCGGGATCAGCAGCAGTCCGCGCGCCTCGGGACAGATCTTCTCGATCGCCGACTGGGTCGCCTGCACGCACAGCGGCGTGAAATCAGGATTCAGGTTGTTGAAGCCGCCGGGGAACAGGTTGGTGTCCACCGGCGCGAGCTTGAAGCCGCTGTTGCGCAGATCGACCGAGCCGTAGAAGGGGCTCGCGTGCTCCTGCCACTGCGTCCGGAACCAGTGCTCGATTGCCGGCTGGGCGTCGAGAATGCGCTGCTCCAGGTCCGGAGGCGGGCCCGAGAGGGCGGTCTTCAGGTCCGGAACGGGCGTGGCGGCGAAGGCGGTGGGGTTCGGCATGAGCGGGAAGGCGCAATCCAAGGCTGACAACAGACGGCAGTGTAGCCGATCGAAGATGACAGTCCGCCCGCGCGCCGAGCGCCGGCTGCGCGTCCGGTTGACCGTGGCGAGCCGGTCACCGATGATGCGCTGATCGAGAGTACGCGAAGCCCCGCAGGAAGACGCTGCGCACCGGGGCAGGTCCCCGGAGCGGCATCTCCGGGCCGCGATGTCCGGGGAGGGGAGGCGATGGCTCCAGTGCGGGCAAGGCGATTGCAGGAGGGCCGCGGTGACAGCCGCAGCGGCACGAGGATGATCGATCCTCCCGGCGTGGCGAGCGCAGGGTCGATTCCCGGGGGGCGCATCGAGGGCCCGCCGCACGCGGCGACCAGCCTCGCCGGGAGCGCTGCGCAGGGTGCGCAGGCAGCCGGCACGGATACCGATGCCTCGCGCTGAACTGCGACCGGGCAGCCCGCCGTGGCTGCCCGACGCGAAAGGCTGGCGGGTCGAGCCGGCCGGCGCGGCCGATGTGCCTGCGCTCGCTGCACTGGTGGCGCGCCTGTTCCGGATCGAAGCGGACTTCGTGTCCGACCCGGCGATCCAGGCGCGCGGGCTTGCGCTGCTCATCGCGCAGTCGCCGGAGCGCGCGCGCGTGGTGCTTGCGCGCGCAGGCGCCGAGGTGATCGGCACGGCGAGCGCGCAACTGGTGGTGTCGACCGGCGAGGGCGCGCTCTCGGCGTGGATCGAGGACGTGTTCGTCGAGGCGGGATGGCGCGCACAGGGGGTCGGACGCGCGCTCCTGACCGATCTGCTCGACTGGGCCCGCGCCTGCGGGGCGACCCGGGCGCAGCTGCTGATCGATCTGGAGAACGCGCCAGCCGAGCGCTTCTACGAGCGGCTCGGCTGGCACGGCACGCGGCTCGGGGTACGACGTCTGCAGCTGTTGGCGCAGCGCTGACGCCGGATCCAGCGCGGCGGCTGCAAGCGCAGCGTCAGGGTAGAATCCGCGTCCGCGAGAAGCTGCGAGCCGGTGGCGGCGATCGTCCCATTCGGGACGGGGCTGCGGCCGTGGTCGAGTGCGCTGAACCAGCCAGAGGAGTGAGCGTGAGCACAACGAGCAGGGCACGGCCATCGGCCGGGCGTCGTCGTCGGATGGTGGCTGGTGCGCTGGGCGTGAGCGCCGCTGCCGGGTTGTTCGCTCCGGGCACCGGATGGACGCAGGCCTATCCGGCGAAGACGGTGCGCATGGTGATTCCGTTCGCGCCCGGAGGCAGCAACGACATCGTCGGCCGGATGATGGCCGTTCAGCTGCAGGAGCGCATCGGCCAGCCGGTGGTCATCGACAACCGCGCCGGTGCAGGCGGCGTCATCGGCACCGAGATCGTGGCGCGGGCTGTGCCGGACGGATACACGCTGCTGGTGGTGTCGGTCGCCCACGCGTTCAATCCGGCGCTCTACAAGCTCTCGTACGATTCGATCAAGTCGTTCGCGGCGATCGGCATGATCGGCAGCGGACCGAACGTGCTGGTGGTCAATCCGCAGCTGCCGGTGAACACGGTGAAGGAGCTGATCGCCTACGCAAGGGCCAACCCGGGCAAGCTCAACATCGCGTCCTCCGGGGTGGGCTCGTTCCAGCACCTGTCGGGCGAACTGTTCCTGCGCATGGCGAAGATCGAGATGACGCACGTGCCGTTCAAGGGCGGCGGTCCGGCGATGACCGATGTGATCGCCGGCCAGTCGCAGGTGTCGATCGGCTCGCTGATCCAGTTCCAGCCGCACATCCGCTCGGGTCGGCTGCGCGCGCTGGGCGTGGGCAGTCTCAAGCGCAACCCGACCCTGCCCGACGTTGCGTCGATCAACGAGTCGGCGCTGCCGGGCTACGAGGCAAACAACTGGTGGGGGATGGTCGGACCGGCCGCGCTGCCGCAGTCGATCGTCACCCGGCTCAACAATGAACTGAACGCGATCCTGCAGAGCCCGGAGACGCTCAAGCGTCTGGAAGCCGAAGGCGCGGTGGCGACGCCGATGACGCCGGCCGAGTTCGCGAAGCACATCGCGGTGGAGACGGCGCGCTGGGGCAAGGTGGCGAAAGAGGCCGGTATCAAGGGCGAGTAGCCCCCGACACGCAAGCCACCTCGCGAAAAGGGGCCCGCGAAAAGGGGCCAGGCCCCTTTTTCGCAGCCTTCTTTCCCCGGTTCCCGGCGCCGCGAAAAGGCACGAAAAGCACGAACAGGGGCCTGGCCCCTTTTCGATAAAGTGATCCAATCAAAGGGGCCTGGCCCCTTTTTCGGTGGAGATTCGCCCGCGGCCGACACTACTCTGCGTGGCCTTGCCGAGTGGGCGTGAATGGTGCGCGTCCCGCAGCGCCGCCCGGTCGCGGTGAACATGCGGCTGCATCCGGCATGAAAAAGGGCGCCCGCAGGCGCCCTTTTCGTGAGGCAGTAGAGGCTCAGTTGTACGCCTTCTCGCCGTGCGAGGAGACGTCCAGACCTTCACGCTCTTCCTCTTCGGTCACCCGCAGGCCGACGATCATGTCCACGATCTTCAGCGCGACGAAGGCGACGACCCCGGAGAGGATGACTGCCGCGATCACGCCCTGGAACTGGACCCACACCTGACCGGCGATGCCCGCAGCCAGCGGCTGCGCGCACTCGTTCTTGATGTAGTCGCAGATCCCCGCCCCACCGAGCGAGGGCGAGGCGAAGATGCCCGTCAGCAGCGCGCCGGCGATGCCGCCGATGCCGTGCACGCCGAACACGTCCAGTGCATCGTCGGCGCCGAGCATGCGCTTCAGCCCGGTGACGCCCCACAGGCAGACCAGCCCGGAGATGAACCCGATCACGATCGCGCCCATCGGCCCGACGAAGCCGCAGGCCGGGGTGATCGCCACCAGCCCGGCAACCGCACCCGAGGCCGCACCGAGCATGCTCGGCTTGCCCTTGTGCACCCATTCGGCGAAGGTCCACGACAGCACGGCAGCGGCGGTGGCGATCAGCGTGTTGACGAAGGCGAGGCCGGCCACCCCGTTGGCTTCGAGGTTGGAGCCCACGTTGAAGCCGAACCAGCCCACCCACAGCATCGAGGTGCCGATCATCGTGAACACCAGGCTGTGTGGCGGCATCGCTTCGCGACCGAGCCCGACCCGCTTGCCGATCACGTAGGCCGCCACCAGACCGGCGATACCGGCGTTGATGTGCACGACCGTGCCGCCGGCGAAATCCAGAGCACCCTTCGCCCACAGCCACCCCGCCGCGGCAGTCACCGCTTCGAGCGATTTCTCGTCGGTGATTGCGTCCGGACCGTCCCAGTACCAGACCATGTGCGCCATCGGCAGGTAGGCGAAGGTGAACCAGATCGCCAGGAACAGCAGCGCGGCGGAGAACTTCATCCGCTCGGCGAACGCGCCGATGATGAGCGCCGGCGTGATCGCGGCGAAGGTGAGCTGGAACACTACGAACAGGTACTCGGGGATGTAGGTGTCCTTGCTGAACGTCGCCGCTGCGGTGGCATCGGTCACGCCTGCGAGGAACATCTTGTCCAGACTGCCGATGAACGGATTGCCGGCAGTGAATGCGAGCGAGTAACCGTAGATGACCCAGAGGATCGCGATCATGGAGAAGCAGACCATCACCTGCATCAGCACCGACAGCATGTTCTTGGAGCGCACCAGGCCCCCGTAGAACAGTGCAAGCCCGGGCAGCGTCATGAAGATCACCAGCACGGTGGCGATGTACATGAACGTCGTGTCCGCCTTGTTGATGTTCGGCGGCTTCGGTGCGTCGGCTTTCGGCTCTTCCTTCTTCGCCTCGGCAGCAGGCGCGGCGGGTGCGGCAGCTGCGCTCTTGGCTTCTTCGGCCTTGGCTTCCACCTTGGCCGGTTCGGCAGCCTTCTCCGCCGGCTGGGCGATCGCGCCTGTGCTGAGCGCGAACGACACCGCCGTGAGCAGTGTAACGAGCAGCTTCTTCAAGTCAGTCTCCCGGGTTCTTGTTATGTCACAGCGCGTCCGCGCCGGTCTCGCCGGTACGGATGCGAACGACCTGTTCCAGGTCGTAGACGAAGATCTTCCCGTCACCGATCTTGCCGGTGCTGGCGGACTTCTCGATGGCTTCGATGACCTGATCGAGCATGTCCGACTTGATCGCGGCTTCGATCTTCACCTTGGGGAGGAAATCGACGACGTACTCCGCACCCCGGTACAGCTCGGTGTGACCCTTCTGCCGCCCGAAGCCCTTGACCTCGGTGACGGTGATGCCCTGGACGCCGATGGCCGAAAGGGCCTCGCGGACCTCGTCGAGCTTGAACGGCTTGATGATCGCGGTGATGCGTTTCATGCGGAGTCTCCAGCGCGGGTGTCCCGGCGATTGTAGCCGTCAGTCGCGGAACTTCGACGTGATGGGGTACCGCCAGTCGCGGCCGAACGCGCGCGGGGTCACTCGGATGCCGACCGGTGCCTGCCGGCGCTTGTACTCGCTGATGCGCATCAGGCGCACGACCTTGTCGACCGCCTCGCGCGGATAGCCGGCGGCGACGATCTCGTCGACGCGCCAGTCCTCCTCCATGTACCGCTGCACGATGCCGTCGAGCTGGTCGTACGGCGGCAGCG